>JANPBE010000227.1:0-1773 GCA_031430295.1 Phyllobacterium sp. | reverse complement strand
AATACGGGCATGATAATCTTCCGGCCCGTCGAACACCATTGCTGTGCCTTCAAAGGCCTCCATATCGCTTGGATTGGAGAGGTAGCGCTTGCGAAATTCCGGCGAGATCACACTGGTTTTCATAATCGCGCTATCGAACAAATTGCCGTGCAAATTGATAAAGCCAGCTTCTTTTTTCAGCGGGTTGGCAACGGTCTTGATGACATCCTCATTAAGGTTTTCAACAGAGCCGCAGTTTTCGCCCATGCTCTTGCCGTTGGCGGTAATCTGATACGGATGTGGCAGTAAGCCTGCCTTCATTAGTTCCATCACCACGGCGGGAACGCCGCCTGCGCGATGATAATCTTCGCCGAGATATTCGCCAGCGGGCTGCAAGTTTACCAGCAGCGGAATTTTGTGGCCGACGGCCTGCCAGTCATCATTGTTCAGCGGCACACCGAGATGGCGGGCAATGGCGTTCAAATGGATGGGCGCGTTGGTGGAGCCACCGATGGCCGAATTGATAACGATGGCGTTTTCGAACGCGGCGCGGGTCATGATATCGGAGGGCTTCAAATCCTCATTGACCATTTCGACGATGCGCTTGCCGGTTTCATAGGAGATTTGCCCGCGTTCGCGGTAGGGCGCGGGAATGGCGGCGCAGCCGGGCAATTCCATGCCCAGCG
Source organism: Phyllobacterium sp. (assembly GCA_031430295.1). Classification (GTDB taxonomy): domain Bacteria; phylum Pseudomonadota; class Alphaproteobacteria; order Rhizobiales; family Rhizobiaceae; genus JANMEX01. The sequence goes on along the minus strand of JANPBE010000227.1, from coordinate 1,108 downwards.
CTTCTGCCAGCGAGTTCATCGTGGTGGCTGTGCCCATGGTATTGCAGTATCCAACGGAAGGTGCGGATGAGGCAACAATTTCCATAAACTCTTCATAGCCGATTTCGCCAGCAGATAGTCTGGCGCGGGATTTCCAGACGATGGTTCCAGACCCCGTGCGCTCGCCCTTGTGCCAGCCATTCAGCATCGGGCCAACCGAAAGCGCAATCGCTGGAAGGTTCACGGTCGCTGCTGCCATTAGCATCGCGGGCGTAGTTTTATCGCAGCCAATCGTCAGCACCACGCCATCGAGCGGATAGCCATAGAGCACTTCAACAACGCCGAGATAGGCAAGGTTGCGGTCGAGCGAAGCGGTCGGGCGTTTGCCGGTTTCTTGGATGGGGTGAACCGGAAATTCCAGCGGAATGCCGCCAGCGGCAATAATGCCATCGCGCACGCGCTTGACGAGTTCAATATGGTGGCGGTTACAGGGCGATAGGTCTGAGCCGGTTTGGGCAATGCCGATAATGGGCTTGCCACTTTGCAACTCTTCGCGCGTCAGGCCATAGTTCAGATAGCGCTCCAGATAGAGCGCGGTCATGCCGGGGTTGTGCGGGTTATCAAACCATTCCTGCGAACGCCGTCTTTTTGCGGGAGTGTTTGCCATGGTGTGATGCCTTCAATCGCTCGTGAATGTCTGCAGGATTTTTCCCGCCCTTTGTCATAGGCGGAAACGGCGGCACTTGCCAATAAGAGATGGGGAAAAAGATGGATTCTATCCATGAGTTTTCTTGGCTCCCAGCCTTCCCCCCTGCGGGGAAGGTGTCGCCGCGAGGCGACGGATGGGGGTGGCCGTGGATATGCAGTGCTTGTGGTTAAGATGCTGATCTTGTTATGCTTTGCTAGTGTGCGGCTGTCGTCACCACCCCCATCCGTCGGCTCTGCCGACACCTTCCCCGCAAGGGGGAAGGCTACTCGCGCAAATTATTTTCACCATTTTGATCCACACGTCTGACTCCGGGCGCATAATGCACTCGCTCGTTGCAACGGGGACACGGAATTCATGATCCAAGTGTCTGTGGCAACGGCCGGTGCTTTGTTGGTGGATTGGAAATCCGCTGGGTGTTGA
>JANPBE010000226.1:0-5002 GCA_031430295.1 Phyllobacterium sp. | reverse complement strand
GCTGCTTCACGAAAAAATAGATCCACAACTTCATCGGAAATCCGGTCACAAACTTTGTCCGGGTGGCCCTCGCCAACTGATTCACTTGTAAATACGTAATTTGCACGCGCCATCTTCATTCCGCCTTGTTCACTTAAAAGGCGCAGACGCGCCATCCCATGGCGCGCCTGTTAAACGAAATCACTTAGACAGGTCAAGCTTTCGCTATTGATTAGGCTTAATTATACTTCAGCTGTGTCACTGAGGGACTTTACCAAATCAATAATTTTGCGACGCACTTTTGCATCTGTGATTTTTACAAAGGCACGATTGAGCTGTAGGCCCTCTGTGCTATTGAGGAAATCGACGACGTAAGTTGTGCTGTTTTCTTCGCCAAGACCGCGGTTTACCGCGCCTGCTTCACCTGGTGCATCGTCAAAGAAAAATGAGACCGGGACATTAAGAACATTGGCAATAGCCTGAAGTCGGCTCGCACCAACGCGATTCGCGCCCTTTTCATATTTCTGAATCTGCTGAAATGTAATGCCAAGTGCGTCGCCTAGTTTTTCTTGGCTCATGCCAAGCATATTGCGGCGCAATCGAACTCTACTTCCAACGTGGGTATCAATCGGATTAGGTTTTTTCTTGTTTTCTATCATTTTTTTTTCAACCGTCATTGCGGTTCGCTTCTTGTTTTTAGGCTGCTTAGCAGCTGGTTAATGATCGGATCACTATCACGCAGCCAATGCGCACAATCGATCCGCGTATAATAAGTCAGACCGATTTGGTTATTCTGTACCTGCGACGCAATTTAGTCAAACTGGAGATTGCAAAGAGCGCAGCAAACAAAAGAAATATTACGCGCTGGCCGTGTCGAATGTATATTGTTGGCTCCAACGCGCTCGCAATCGGCACGTCTATAACGCCAACCACATCTAGTGCCAGCGCAGCTACCACTCTGCCGTAACCATCCACCTCACCCGAGATTCCGTTATTGGCAGAGCGAATCAATGGAACTCCGGACTCAACTGAACGAAGTTGCGCCAATCTGAAGTGCTGGTAGGGCCCGGGACTGCGGCCATACCAAGCATCGTTGGTTATGTTGACCACAATCTTGGCCCCATCATTTTCCTCAGCGGTTACGCCCGGAAATATGATTTCGTAGCAAATGAGTGGTAATATCTTCGGCAGATTTGGCAGTTTGAAAATATGCTGGGCGCTGCCCGCACTGAACCCACCCGGCATTGCTACCTCCTGCACTCCAAGCGAGCGCAGCAAATCCCCGAAAGGCAAATATTCGCCGAACGGAACGAGGTGCACCTTATCGGCGGCGTCAATGATTTCACCTTTGCCATTTATGGCAAGCATACTGTTATGATAGCGAACAGTTTCACCAGCATCACGCTGGCCTTCCTGCCGCACTGCGCCTGCCAGTAATATTTGGTTATCATCCAACGCTGCGCCAAGTGCCGATAATGCTTGAGGACGGTCTGTGAAGATGAAAGGAACCGCAGTTTCAGGCCAGATAATTAGATCAGGCTTTGGCTGATTGGATTCTGAAATCTGTGTTGAAAGCGACAGGTAATTTGCAAAAATCTTATCGCGTTCTGGCTCATCCCATTTCTCTGATTGTTTATAAGAAGGCTGCACCAAGCGGACAATCTTGCCGTTTGGTTGCGTTTGCACCGCTGCGATTTCGTAAATTCGCCAATAGCCATATGTCCCATGAGCAACCAGCAAGCATAGTGCCAAGAACGGTCCAGAAAATCGGTGTTTATGAAGGCCGACAGTCGAGGGCAGTGCGAACACTAATACTGCCAGCGCGTTCATCCCCGTCACGCCGAAAATTGACGCACTTTGCATCATAACCGGCGATGGCATGGCGGTAAGACCAATGCCATTCCATGGGAAACCGGTGAAAATTGTTGCCCTGAGCCATTCTGAAATACCAAAGCCAAAGGCCAGCGCAGCGGCAGCGCCTATACCGTTACCCCAAATACTTTTACCGATCATCGCTGCACCAGCGTAGAACAAGGCAAGGAAAGCCGGCAGGCCAAATACGGCTAATGGCAAGGCCCATATGAATTCATTGCCTTGCGCCAAGAGCGCATTGGCCAGCCACCATAACCCGAAGACAAAATAGCCAAAGCCGAAGAACCAACCGATTACGGCCGACGGATATAAACGCAGCGCGCCACGGGCATTTGGTGAGGGGGCCGCCCCTTCAAGCAACCAAATCAGAATTGGAAACGAAATGAAGCCTACCGCAAAAAAATCGAAAGGTGGCAAAGCCAAAGTCAAAATCGCGCCGGAAAAAAATGCGAGGGCATTACGCTTCCAGCCCCAAAGCGACATGATGTTTCCGGCAAGTATCTCAAACATTTAAGGCGTCCAAAGCGAATCAGTTGCTTTGTTTAGCAGTGAAGAGGCTGTTCAAGAACTATTCGCTGACAACACGCGTAATGCGCACCTTCTTTATACGTCGATTGCTGGATTCAAGAACCTTAAATTCAAAACCCGGGATTGCCATAAACGTTTCGCCTTTATGCGGAAGGCGGCCAAGAGCAGAAATCACTAGGCCGCCAATGGTATCAACGTCTTCACCATCTTCGCCCACTACAAAATCTTGCCCAATGGTCTTTGTCACATCTTCCAGCTCTGCGCCGCCATCGACGATGTAAACACCCGGTTCCTGTTCAATAATCTGTATGGCTTCGTCGTCATGCTCGTCTTCAATATTGCCGACAACCATTTCGACGACGTCTTCCATCGACACCAAGCCATCGGTACCGCCATACTCGTCGATCACCAGCGCCATTTGGGTGCGCGATGATTTCATGCGCTGTAGAAGATCGCCTGCGAGCATCGAATGCGGGACAAATAGCACTTCACGGATGAGCTTTAACTCGCCGATTGTTTTGTTCAAATCGACCTTGGCAAGATCAAGTATAGAGGCGTCGGCAGCCTTGCGGGTCTGCGCGGACTTTGCCCGTGACGGCTTGCGGGTGCGTGCTGAGCGAGTGATATGACCCAGTATGTCACGGATGTGCACCATGCCCTTGGGGTCATCCAAATCACCGGAATAGACCGGCATACGCGAATGGCCGGAGCTCTCAAACAAGTCGAGCAGAACAGCCAAAGTCGTATCAATATCTACGCCCAATACATCGGCGCGGGGGATCATTACATCCTCAACACTAACTTCCCGGAATGTAAGAATGTTATTGAGCATCTCGCGCTCGCCAGCTGAGAAGCTGGAGCCATCGGCGTCATTTTCGGCCAAAGCATCGGTCAAATCATCACGGAAATCAGCGGCTGATTTGCCGCGAAAGCGCTGTGATATCCAACGCAACAGGGAGCCTCGGTCCGGTTCGGACCGGCTACTTCGGGAAGGATTTTCGTCAGCCTCGATCATGGCAGTTACCGGTTTAGCAGTAGCCTTAGCGTCGGGCGCGGTGGTGGACTTCGTCGAGATGTCAGACATTATTTTCGCTTGATAGCGCATAGGGGTCGGGGATTGCAAGACGCGCTAGAATTTTGCGCTCTAATCCTTCCATCTCGTCAGCCTCGGCATCTGTTTCATGATCGTATCCGAGCAAGTGCAATAGTCCGTGCACCACGAGATGGCTGACGTGATTATCAAATGGCTTATACTCTTGCGTTGCTTCGCTTTGCACGGTCTCGAAAGCAAGCACAATATCTCCAAGCAGTGGCATCAATGCCATGCCGGGTTTTAGCGGGAAGGCAGGAAATGATAGCACATTAGTGGGCTTATCTTTAGCCCGCCATTGCGCGTTCAACCCCTTAATTGTTGCGTTGTCCGTGAATAACAGACTGACCTCAGACGGATTCCCGGTACTAAGACCAAGTTCAGCGCTCACCGCATTAAGAGCTCGTGCCACTAGGATTTGCAGCGCAGCTTCGTCCTGCCAATCACCGCCCTCAATCGAGATAACGGGATCAAGAATTACAGTAGTCATGTTCTAGGCGCGGCCTCATATTGACGCGAACGGGGGCGGTCAGCTTGCGTTTGCGTCGTCGCCTTATCATAAGCGGCCACAATTTCACCAACGAGCGGGTGGCGCACAACATCTTTTTGCGTGAAGCGCACTGTGACAATGCCAGGCACTTCATGCAGCACTTCGAGCGCTTCAACGAGGCCGGACTTTTGTCCCATAGGCAAATCAATCTGGCTTGGGTCGCCGGTGATAATCATGCGCGAACCATCGCCTAAACGCGTGAGGAACATTTTCATCTGCATCGTCGTGGTGTTCTGCGCCTCATCCAAAATCACAGCGGCATGGGCCAGCGTGCGACCGCGCATGAAGGCCAGCGGTGCAATTTCGATAACGCCTGCGGTGATGGCACGATCGACCTTATCGGCGGGCATCATGTCATACAGTGCGTCATACAGTGGGCGAAGGTAGGGATCAACTTTTTCCTTTAGGTCACCCGGAAGAAAGCCCAAACGCTCGCCTGCCTCAACGGCAGGGCGCGAGAGAATGATGCGCTCGACCGCACCTCGCTCCAACAGCATTGCTGCATGAGCGACTGCCAAATAGGTTTTACCCGTTCCAGCCGGACCAACACCAAACACCATCTCTGAGCGCTCCAGAGCACGCATATAAACATCTTGCGTGGGTGTGCGGGCTTGGATGGTGCGTTTGCGTGTGGAAATATGGGCAACGGACAAACGGGATTTCCTCTCCAAAGTGGGCAGCATAGGTTGATCATCAGCCGCCAGCGTCATACGGATTGCGCCATCCACATCGGAACCATCAATTGAGCGGCCTGCGCGGATCATTGTGTAAAGCGCTTCAATAGCACGGCTGGCTTTTTCCGTCGCGGACGGATCGCCTTCGATAAACAACTCATTGCCGCGCGAGCGGGCGATAACGCTGAGCTTCTTTTCAATCTGGGCAAGGTTTTCGTCGAATTGCCCAAAGAGCGCGGTCGCGTGTTTATTATTGTCGAAGGTCAGGACGATTTGGGCCATGTCGGATGCGGCACCAGCGCGAATGGG
>JANPBE010000225.1:0-3627 GCA_031430295.1 Phyllobacterium sp. | reverse complement strand
CAAGTCCACAATGATCCGCTGCATTAACCGGCTGGAAGAGCATCAAAAGGGCAACATCATAGTCGATGGTACTGAGCTTACCCACGACTTGAAAAAGATCGACGAGGTTCGCCGCGAAGTGGGCATGGTGTTCCAGCATTTCAACCTGTTCCCGCATCTGACAATTTTGGAAAACTGCACTTTGGCGCCAATCTGGGTGCGCAAACTGCCAAAGAAAAAAGCCGAAGAAATTGCTATGCACTATCTGGAGAAAGTCAAAATTCCAGAGCAAGCCAATAAATATCCCGGCCAATTGTCCGGCGGTCAACAACAGCGCGTGGCCATTGCTCGCTCGCTTTGCATGAACCCGCGCGTGATGCTGTTCGATGAGCCGACATCCGCGCACGAACCGGAACTGATTAAAGAAGTGCTGGAAACCATGTGTCACTGGCCGAAGATGCCAAGACCATGATCTGCGTGACCCACGAAATGGGCTTTGCCCGCCAAGTTGCCAACCGTGTGATTTTCATGGATCGTGGCCAGATTGTCGAGCAGAACGAGCCGAAGGAATTCTTCTCCAATCCGCAGCATGAGCGTACCAGACTTTTCCTTAGTCAAATTCTGCACTGAGAAATTTGCTCACGTTTTTCAAATGGTTTGGCAGTGTCGTTGGCACAGTCATCTTCATTTTGGCCGCGGGGTGCATCATCCCGCGACCACTATTTCAGTCCAACACAGCAGGCGAAACCTCCGCTGAAATATTGGTCATTACCAATCCCATCCACACCGATATTGCCATTCCGGCGACACCCGAAACGTTGGCAGAATTTGCATTTTTGGCTGATAGCGGTATGCCGTTGGACAATCCGAATGTGCAGTGGATCATGGTCGGATGGGGTGGCAGGGCGTTCTATTTGGAAACGCCAACATGGGCGGATGTAAAATTCATACCCGCTATCAAAGGCCTGACGGCGGATGCATCAACACTGCATATAGATTTGCTTGGGGAGGTTGATCGCACCAATCCCAACGTGACTAGTTTCAAAATTACCAAAGCCGGTTTGGCAGCCATGCGGCAAGAAATGCTAGCCACTTTTGAACACGATACCAATGATAGGCCCGAGCTGATCGCTGGCAAATCCTATGGCGAGTATGATCGCTTTTACGAAGCTAAGGGAACATTCAACGCGCTCGTAGGGTGTAACACATGGGCTGCAAAAATGCTGCGTTACGCTGGCTTACAAACCGGGTGGTGGAACCCCTTTCCGCAAAGCCTACGTCTTTCACTAAATCTCCAAAATTGATCTAAATTTGTGATTTTTCCACTTTTTGAATCGAATTAGATCAATAAATTCTCTAAAAGATGAAAAATATGAGATTTTACTTGCAATAATCTCATTTTTGTCAGCTTAAAGCGAAAATTCGAACTGGCGGTTATCCGGTTCATCTCAGGGGGGATTCTAATCGTGAGCATGTCCAAAATGAACCGCACAGAGAAGGATTTCCTCGGCACGGTTGATATTCCCATAGACGCTTTATGGGGTATTAATACCCACCGCGCTGCTGAAAATTTTAAGCTCTCCGGCCGCACTTTATCTGAATATCCCGAACTCATCCGCGCTCATGCAATGGTCAAATGGGCAGCAGCGGACGCTAACCAGCAACTGGGAAGTTTGAGTGCTAAAAAGGCCAAAGCCATCCGCACTGCGTGTCAGGCGTTGATTGCGGGCAAGAACCACGCAGCGTTTATCATCGATCCCATTCAGGGTGGGGCGGGCACTTCCACCAACATGAATGCCAACGAGGTGATTGCCAATCTCGGTCTGTTGGAGATGGGCGAACAGCCGGGAAATTATCTTGTCTTGCATCCCAATAATGATGTGAACATGTCCCAGTCCACAAACGATGTTTATCCCACCGCGCTGCGTTTAGCCGCCATTTTTGCTACTTACAAACTCACCAAAGCCCTCAGCGATTTAGCTGATGCATTTGCTGATAAAGGCCGCCAGTTTGACGATATCTTGAAGGTAGGCCGTACCCAGTTGCAAGACGCCGTGCCCATGACTTTGGGCCAGGAGTTTACCGCTTTTGCCATTACCATCCGCGAAGATGTGGCGCGCCTGACTGACTCGCTTAACCTGCTGCGCGAAGTCAGCCTCGGCGGCACTGCCATCGGTACAGGCATCAATACCGATCCCGCCTACACAGATATAGTCATTGCGCGCCTTGCCGACATTTCGGGCGAGCCAATCAAGCGCTCGGAAAATCTGGTGGAAGCCACGTCTGATACCGGCGCGTTTGTGATGTTCTCAGGCGTATTGAAACGCACCGCAATTAAGCTCTCGAAGATCGCCAATGATTTACGCTTGCTCTCCAGCGGTCCGCGCGCTGGCTTTGGTGAGATCAATTTGCCTGCGGTGCAAGCCGGCTCGTCCATCATGCCGGGCAAGGTCAATCCGGTTATCCCGGAAGTCGTCAATCAAGCGGCCTATCTGGTTGTCGGTTATGACGTGACAATTTCCATGTGCGCCGAGGGCGGGCAATTGCAGCTCAATGCATTCGAACCGACAATCGGCTTCGCCATCGCGCAGGGTCAGCGCCTGCTCACAAACGCCGCTAATATTTTGCGCGAGCGCTGCGTTGTCGGCATCACCGCAAACCGCGAGCGCTGCGCGGAACTGGTGATGAACAGCGTCGGCATTGTCACGGTGCTGTTGCCGGTGTTGGGCTATGAGAAATGCTCAGAAATTGCCAAGAAGGCCATCACCGAAAACAAGCCGATCCGCGAATTACTACTGGCTGAAACGGACCTTACCAAGGCCGAGATCGATGAATATCTATCGCCCGAATTCCTGACCAGCCCCAAGCGGCTTATTCGTCGTTGATGCCCGGCGCGCGGTAATCATAAAGCCAGCCCAACTCATCCATCAGCGCAGAGCCGCGAAGCTTGAAAACCAGATTGCGGGCTAGCGCTGTTGGCCCCGACGCATGGTAGGCAAAGCGGTTTAGATGCGTGCGCTTTATGACTTTCAAAACGCGTGAGCGCCGGAGAAGTTCATAGTCATCAAGTGCCCTCGAAACGTCGCCTGCGTGTTTTGAAACAGTCTGCGCCAGCACAAAGCCGTCCTCAATTGCCATGCCTGCACCCTGCGCTGCAAAAGGCAACATAGCGTGGGCCGCATCGCCGATGAGGGCAATGTTCCGGCCATCTGTACAAGGTTTGGTGGCATCCACGGTATAGAGCGGCCAATTGGTCCACCCTTGAACCCCGTCAATAATCTGCCTCACCGGACCGCCAAATACAAGGGAAGCACCTGTCGAATCAGCATTGCCAAGGAGCGTCGTTGTAATCAAAACCAGATTTACGCAGCGACCGCCGGAAATTGGATACGCAACCAAATGGCTTTTTGAAGTGACAAAAGCACGGACAACTGGCTGTTCAAAAATCCCCCGCGTTTGTTGAGAAAATTCATCCAAATCCACAGTGGCCCGCAAAGCCGTAAAACCAGAATATTCTGGCGGCACAGCAGAAACCAAACGCCTCGTGCCAGAGCGAATTCCATCAGCACCGACGATAAGTGGTGTTGAAAAGGAACGCGCATCGTCATTTTGCGCGAAGGTGACAATTTTCGCGCTGCCCGCATTCGC
>JANPBE010000224.1:0-4352 GCA_031430295.1 Phyllobacterium sp. | reverse complement strand
CCAGCCGTGCCAGTAGGACGGTGTATTGCTTGTCACACGGTTGGGTGCGCCGCCACCAATCGGCAGGGTGTAAATGCAAGACTCACCGTTTTCTGTTCCGTCACTGATAACCAGCGTTTTGCCGTCTGGTGAAATGCCGTGATCATTGTTGCAGACAACCGCAAAGCCTGTGTCAATCCGGTCCAGCTTTGCTTCGCCGTCCAGTACAACACGAAACAGCAGCCCATCGCCGTTAACGATCAGTGCCTTGCCATCAATTGTCCAATTGGGTGCCTCAATGAGTTGATCGGTTCTGAGGACAGTCGTGACCGTTCCGCTTGTTAGGTCATAGATCGCCAGTTCGCTGCGCATGACTCAATCCTCGGCAATAACCATACGGTTAAGCTGGCGCTGTTTGTGGCGGCGATAGATTTCGTAACTTATGGCCGCAACCACGGTGAACACAATCAACAAAAGCGCCAGCGCATTTATCGTCGGCGTTATCCCGCTGCGAATTTTCGAGCCGACATAAACCGTCAAAGTCTGCGAGTTGCCGCGAGTGAAGAGGGTAATGTTGAAATTTTCCACCGATTGGAAAAACGCAATCAGCGCACCTGCACCAATGGCCGGATAAAGATGCGGAAGCATGATGCGGCGCATCACTTGGCCGTGCGAAGCACCAAGATCAAGCGCGGCCTCTTCCAAGCCGTGGTCGAAACTTTGCAGGCGCGCCAGCACCAGAAGCATCACATAGGCGGCAATGAACGAGACCTGCCCCAAGATGGACAGATGCAGACCAGCTGATACGTGAAACTTATTCCAGAACAGCAGCGTCGAAATGCCGATAACCGCGCCCGGTGTCAAAATAGGCGCGACCATAACGCCGTACAAAACTGAGCGCGCCTTTGGTGCAACACCGTTGATAAGAATAGCCGCCGCAGTGCCAATGGGCACGGAAATGCAAACCACCGCAATCGCCACAAAGACTGTGTTGCGGATGGCCTCCCACATTTTTTCGTCATTCCACAAATCCACGAACCAACGGCTGGTAAAACCGACCCACGGATAGATGGAGGGGAATCTTGTGTCATTCAGCCCTGCTCCACCCATAACGATGAGCGGCAGCAACATGAACGCCAAGAACAAGAATACGTAGAAGCGAACAGCGAACGACCCTAGTGAAACTGTTTTCATCATCGGCCCCTACTTCGCAATATCGACGAGACGCACATTCAAAATGCGCATCACGAGGCTGACAAACACGATACAAAGCACAAGCAGCAGGAAGGCGTAGGCAGAGCCAACGTTCCAATCCAGACCTTCAAAGAACCATTGCTGGATGATTTCCGTGAACCATCGCGAGTTGGTTGATGCCAAGGTACTCGGCACAATGACAGAGCCAGCGCATAGCATGAAAACCATGACGCAGCCCGAAGCAATGCCGGGCTTGGCGTGCGGCATTACCACCCGCGTATGCGTGCGCCACAGCGAAGCACCAAGATCTTGGCTGGCCTCAATCTGGTTGGTATCGAGCGATTGAATGGCGTTATAAATCGGGAACAGCATGAAAAGCACGTAGGTATAGACAAGGCCGATAATGACCGACCTGAAACCTGTCATCCAGCGAATGGGTTCGCTGATGAGACCAACGCCTTGCAGCATGGCATTAAGCGGGCCTTGGAAAGACAGAATGATAAACCAAGCAAATGAACGCAGAATTTCGCTGACCCACAGCGGGATAAGCAGCATGAGAAACAGCGTTGGCGCGTTGGCTGGCTTTATTACCTTGGCCAAAAAATAGGCCAGCGGATAGCTCAGCGCAAAGCAGATGAGCGTGACGATGCTGCTGTAAAGGACAGTGAGGAAAAAAATGTTGATATGGATGGGGCTGTCGGTGAAAGTCAGATAGTTATGAAGCGTATAAACATCCTTCGGCCCGCCAATTTCAGTCACCGGCAGATAAAGCCGGAACGAGGATTCCAACATCACAATGTTAGGGATAATAACGAGCATCAATAGCCAGAAGCCCGTCAATCCCACCATCAGCCAGGTCATGGAGCGACCATATCTACGAAACAGCTCATCCATGGCTTTGCGCCGCATCTAACAAAACAACGGCGTGATCTGCATCGAAGATAAGGTTCGTTTTCGATCCCCGCGCTGGCGGCGCAACGCCGCTGTCATTTTGCGTTTGCACCATATGGCGACCGCCCTGCGCATCCGCAACAAACACATTCACGAAGTTGCCCTCAAAAGCAAAGTCTGACACTTCCACGGGAATACTATTGGCTTTTGCTTCTTTCGCGCCAAGACGCGAGTTTTCGGGACGGACATAGAGCTTGGCGCTCGTTCCAGCGACCACGTTCGGACCTAGCCGCGTGTTGAGTGTTCCAATGCTGGTTTCAAACGTGGCAATACCGTCTTGCACAGATTTCACAGTGCCAGCGAAAATATTATTCTCACCAACAAACGAAGCCACAAATCCGTTTGCGGGATTGTTATAAATTTCCATCGGCGTGCCCACTTGTTGCAACACGCCTTGGCTCATAACGCCAACACGATCGGACATGGCCAACGCCTCGCCCTGATCGTGCGTGATGTAAATGAACGTAACGCCCGTGCGCTTTTGAATGGCGCGAAGCTCGGCCCGCATGTGCTGGCGCAGCTTCAAATCCAGCGCCGATAGCGGCTCATCCAGCAGCATCACTTTCGGCTCAACGGCCAAACCACGGGCAATTGCCACACGTTGTTTCTGGCCGCCGGAAAGCTGGCTAATCTTCTTGTCAGCCGCGTCGTGCAGGTCCACCAGCTTCAATAATTCTTCCGCCTTGGCACGGCGCGCCGCTTTATCTATGCCGCGCACTTCAAGGCCAAAGGCAATATTTTCCCAGACGGGCATCAAAGGAAAGAGCGCAAGGTTCTGGAAAATCAAAGCCGTAGGCCGCGCATTTGGCGCCACGCCGACCATGTCTTTTCCACCAATTTTAATAGCGCCTTTGCTGGGCTCCATAAATCCAGAAATCAGTCGCAAGATCGTTGTCTTGCCGCATCCCGAGGGGCCGAGAAATGAGAAAAACTCTCCGGCCTTAATCGTTACATCAACATTATTGACGGCTCTAAACTGGCCAAAATCCATAAATACATTGGAAAGTTCTACGTTTTCGCTCATGACACCCCCAACCGACCATATTTGGTTCGGCATTCCCGTACAAATCAGAATTCCCACAATGAAAAAGGCGGTGGGCATTTTTGCCCACCGCCTATTTGTTTCATTTATGCAGCGATAAACTTGTCTGCATATTCAGCGCGCAGCTTCAAGAAAGAGCTGGTCTGAACTGGCCACCACCAGAGCTTGCTCAAAGCATCGCCCGGGAAGGCAGCATTGTAGAAGTCCACATTTGGCTTTTCGCCAAGTTCCACAGCGCCCTTAGCAACAGGGTTAGCCGAATAGAGCTTAGCCATAGAGGCAGCGCCTGCTGGCGTGAGCAGGAAGTTGACCCAAGCATGACCCTGCTCTGAGTTCTTCGCGTTTGCCATAAGCATATAGCCTTGGTTCCACGCAATCGCGCCTTCTTTTGGTGCGACGTAGCCGTATGGGCCTTCTTTGCCCATGTTGAAGCCAGTCGAATCCCAGCATTGGCCAAGCACACAACCATTGGTGCGGAACGCCGCCTGCGCTTCGTTTTCGCCCTTCCAGAACTGAGCAATGTTCTTCTTCTTCTTGATGGCTTCGGTGAGAATGACATCCCAGATGACCTTCATGTCATCATCATTCTTGTAGCTATCCATGAATGGCTTCGGCAATTGGCCGGCAGCATCCATAACACGGCCAAGTGAGGCGAGTGCAGAGTGGGCACGCACTGTCACTTTACCATCAAGGCCTTCGCTCCAAAGGTCAGCCAAGCTGGCTTTGCCATATTCAGTCGGGAAGAGTTCCTTGTTGTAAACGAGGGCTTCTGTGCCCCATACGCCAGTCAAGAAATAACGCTTGCCGTCCAGCACAGCCATTTCGCCAACAAGGCCATCGGCCATGCCTGGCAAATAGTTTGCCATGGTGATCTTGGATTCATCCCAAGCTTGGATAAGGCCGTTTTCAACATAGGCCTTGGTGCGGTCAACAGTCGGCTCAACAACGTCAAACGCGCCAGTTTGCAAGGCAAGCTTGGCTTGCGCAAAAATGGTGTCATTGTCTGGCTGTTCGGTGAAATTCACCTTGATGCCTGTTGAGGCAGTGAAAGCATCAATGAATGGCTTATAGTCATAGCCAGCCCAACCCATATAGTTGAGTTCGCCGGATGACGAGAATGCATTACGAACGAATAACGGGCTTGCAAGACCAACCGCGCCCAAGGCAGTTGCAGCTTTAAGAAAGC
>JANPBE010000223.1:0-2545 GCA_031430295.1 Phyllobacterium sp. | reverse complement strand
GGGTTCGATTCCCTTCACCCGCTCCAAAAATGTTTTAAATGTTAGTGTTTTATTGAATGGTGACTGGGTTGTGATTTTAACCTGTCGTCAACTATGTTAGGTTTACCAGTGGGGCAACCAAAAGAGGTTTGCTATGGCCGATACTACCATCGAATGGACGGATGCAACTTGGAATCCGGTTGCTGGTTGTTCAGTAATGAGTGCAGGATGTACAAATTGTTATGCCATGCGGATGGCGGCGCGTCTCGATGCAATGGGCGTCAAAAAATATGACAATCTTACGCGCAAATCCGGCGGGCGCGCTAAGTGGACCGGTAAAATTTATCTAGATGAGAAGTCTCTCAGTGTTCCAGCGACATGGAAGCGCCCACGCAATGTGTTTGTGAATTCAATGTCTGACTTGTTCCACCCTGACGTCCCAGTGGAGTTTATTCGCAAAGTCTGGCAGGCAATGGCCGAAACGAATCGCCATACTTACCAAATATTGACCAAACGCCCCGATAGGATGGCAGAAGTGCTTTCTGATGGGTTCCCTATACTTGAAAATGTTTGGCTTGGAGCGAGTGTAGAAGATGGCAGGGTGCTGCATCGGCTTGACGATCTTAGAGCTGTACCTGCAGCAGTCAGATTTGTTTCGTTTGAGCCTCTAATCGGATCGGTAGCAGAAGGTCGGCTTGACGGCATACATTGGGCAATAGTTGGCGGCGAATCTGGCCCTCAGGCGCGTCGAATCGAACAAATTTGGATAGATGAAATATTTGATATGTGCGCAGCGACGGGGTCTGCCTTCTTCTTCAAACAATGGGGGGGCACAAATAAGAAGGCGACTGGGCGATCCTATCGGGGACAAGTTTGGAATGACATGCCTGTCTCGGTTGTGTCACTTTAGAACAGATTACCTTGGCCCTCTGGATTTGATGCTGTCTTCCAAAACTTGTGCGCTAAATCGTGGCGAGCAATCAATGTTAGCCAATAGAGATGTTGATCTTTGTCACCCTTTAGTAGGCGCATGTTTGGCGAAGCCTCGGTTCCCAAAGCAAGTAGCAATTTGCACCAATGATCTACGATCTCTGTTCGGATACCTTTCTGCGCCTGATCTAAAGAGACGGTATTCCGCCAACCAGGTGCGAACCTTTCGAATGCGTCTTGTTCTTGCGAAATATTTTGACCTAGATTGCGTTGCAAGTCCATTTTGCTCAAGTGAACCATAATATCCATGCGCTGGAATTTTGATAACAATTGAAATATGCTAAAATCTAGAGCACCTAAGCTATAGGGGTCAATGAAAGCAAAGTGCAAACCGTAGCTACTAGCCTTTTGAAGCATCGGTAGTATGGTATCATTTGCCGCTCCATGAAAGGCTACGACAGGTGCATTTAGCTGCTTTAGGCGTTTCTCGGCGTACCCAAGACGCTCTTCATCTAAGTCAGCAATCAATATTTTAGAAAAGGGCGCTCCTCCTCTGACACTTGCGTTCCACGCCGCGACGCAACTTCCTTCCGCGTGTTCGCCACCACGAATTAAGACCCTTCCTGTGCCGCAGAATGGGTCAATATAGACCGCTCCAGCATTTTTAGGCCCAATAAATTTCTTCCGTGTTGCCCGTGACATGTCGATGTATCTACAAAGATAATCATGTTTAGACTTTGCCCAAGGCCCTACGTCCTCAACTGGAAGCCCATCATCGCCATTCACCAATTCCCCCATGGTCTAACACTCTCCATAGTTTTCCCATTTACTATTGTTAGTACAACCGTACGTTAAAGTAATGTCAAATGAAATGGTTCGATCCCTTTCACCTGCTCCATATTTCGTGACCTAATAAATTCCCCTTTAGCCCGCTTGCCTTTTAAGCGCAGGTCGCCTTAATGCGCGCAGTTTTATTTTCGGGAGCACTATCATGACCATCACACGTATTGGCGTTGGCAAACGCATGTCGCAGGCCGTTGTTCACGGCGGTAAAGTCTATCTGGCGGGCATTGTGGCGGAAGCTGCGGCGGGTAAGTCCGTGCTAGAACAGACCAAGGATGTGTTGGCGCAGATTGATGATTTGTTGAAACAGGCTGGCACCGACAAGACTAAGATTCTCAAAGCTAATATTTGGCTGACAGACATTGCCACGTTCTCACAAATGAACGAAGCATGGGACGGTTGGGTGAGCCAAGGCAACACGCCAGCGCGGGCTACTGTTGAGTCAAAGCTGGCTGCGCCCGGTCTTGACGTTGAAATTATGGTGGAAGCCGCCATATAAGCGCCAATACTTGGGTCGTAAGTTGCGTCTTGCACCTGTCATCAAATTCTCATAAAGAGCGCCACGCTTTTTAAGAATATGGGTGTGGGATCCGCATCCAAGCGACATAAAACATCATGAAGCATAGGAAATTTCCATGGCCAAGAGTAAGTTTGAACGTAATAAGCCGCATGTTAACATTGGCACGATTGGTCACGTTGACCATGGCAAGACCTCGTTGACAGCAGCGATCACGAAGTATTTCGGCGAATATAAGCGTTATGACCAAATTGACGCTGCACCGGAAGAAAAGGC
>JANPBE010000222.1:0-5610 GCA_031430295.1 Phyllobacterium sp. | reverse complement strand
CACGCGAACATCCAGAAAGACGGCACTTATTCTGTCGTTCCTCGCATGTGGGGTGGTATGACGACATCTGGCGAGTTGCGCGCTATCGCGGATGTCGTCGATAAATTTGCCATTCCGGCTGTGAAATGCACCGGCGGCCAGCGCATTGATTTGCTCGGCGTTAAGAAGGAAGACTTGCTTGATGTCTGGGCGGATTTGAACTCTGCGGGCATGGTTTCCGGCGCTGCCTATGCCAAGGGTCTGCGCACGGTAAAAACTTGCGTCGGTACTGACTGGTGCCGCTTCGGCACGCAGGATTCGACGGGACTTGGCATTCGCATCGAGAAATTTATGTGGGGCTCTTGGACGCCAGCTAAGGTGAAAATGGCCGTATCCGGTTGCCCGCGCAATTGCTCGGAAGCCACCTGCAAAGACGTCGGCGTTATTTGCGTCGATAGCGGCTACGACATCCATTTCGGTGGTGCGGCAGGGCTGGATATTCACGGCACACAAGTGCTTTGCCATGTCGAAACCGAGGATGAAGCGCTGCAAGTTATCGTGGCGCTTACCCAAGCCTACCGTGAGCAGGGCCGCTATCTAGAACGCATTTATAAATGGATGAAGCGCGTCGGCATTCCATCAATCAAGGCCAATGTGGTCGATGATTTGGAAAAGCGCCAAGCGTATTTCGAACGTTTCGTCTTTAGCCAAAAGTTCGCGCAAGTGGATCCGTGGGCCGAGCGCGTTTCGGGCAAAGACAAGCATGAGTTCAAGCCGATGGCCACTCTAACTCTGGAAGCAGCAGAATGAACGCCATGACAAAAAATTGGGTGGCCATTGGCACGATACATGACATCCCGCTGCGTGGTGCGCGCTGCGTGAAAAATGGTGATATGACTATCGCCATTTTCCGCACGGCAGAAAATCGCGTGTTCGCGATTGAGGATAAGTGCCCGCATAAAAACGGCCCGCTCAGCCAAGGCATCGTGCATGACGGCTGCGTGACCTGTCCGCTGCACAATTGGGTGATTTCGCTTGAAACCGGTAAGGCGCAAGGCGCCGACGAAGGTTCAACACGGACATTCCCTATACAAATGGATGGCGAGACAATCCTGCTTTCATTGAGTGCCTGAAATGGCAGCGCAGGCAGGCGAGACAGTTAAAACCACATGCCCCTATTGCGGCGTCGGGTGCGGTGTGCTGGCCACACGGCAGGTTGATGGCTCGGTGACAATCAAAGGCGATCCAGGTCATCCCGCCAACTTCGGGCGGCTTTGCTCCAAGGGCTCGGCCTTGGGCGAAACGCTAGCGCTTGATGACCGGCTGCTTTATCCAGAAGTGCTTGGCCGTCAGACTGGCTGGAACGAAGCGCTGGATTTGGTAGCAGAGAAATTTTCGTCCGCCGTGCGAGAGCATGGACCAGATAGCGTTGCGCTTTATGTCTCCGGCCAGTTTTTGACCGAAGATTACTATGTCGCCAACAAGCTGATGAAGGGCTTCATCGGCTCGGCCAATATCGACACCAATTCACGCCTATGCATGGCCTCGTCAGTGGCTGGACATCGCCGTGCCTTTGGTTCCGACACGGTTCCGGGAACCTACGAAGACTTAGAACTAGCCGACCTGATTGTGCTGACAGGTTCAAATCTGGCGTGGTGTCATCCGGTGCTTTACCAACGCATTGCCGCTGCCAAAAGTGCCCGCCCGCACATGAAAATCGTTCTGATTGACCCGCGCCAAACCATGACAGCTGACATCGCTGACATGCATCTGGCGATTAAACCTGATGGTGATGTGGCGCTGTTTCTGGGGCTGCTTTCACACCTGTCGAAGGCCGATTGTCTCGACACAAGTTACATCGCACAATTTGTAACCGGTATGGATCATGCAGTGGCAATCGCCGCCGAGCAGACGCCTCATGAACTTGCCTTCGCCACAGGTCTAACCTCCGAACAGACCACAACATTTTTCTCGCTATTCGCCAAAACTTCCAAGACTGTCACGGTCTACAGCCAAGGCGTAAACCAGTCTGCATCTGGCACAGACAAGGTCAACGCCATCATTAATTGCCATCTGGCAACAGGTCGTATCGGTAAGCCCGGTGCAGGGCCATTTTCCGTCACGGGCCAACCCAACGCAATGGGCGGGCGCGAGGTAGGCGGCATGGCAAACATGCTCGCCGCGCACATGGATATTGAAAACGTCCATCACCGCAATGTTGTTCAGAGTTTTTGGAAATCACCAACCATCGCCTCAAAACAAGGCCTGAAGGCCGTGGATATGTTCAAAGCTGTTGCTGATGGACGCATCAAAGCGCTGTGGATTATGGCGACCAATCCTGTTGATTCCATGCCGGATGCTGACGCGGTTGAGGCTGCCATCAAGGCGTGCCCGTTCGTGGTGGTATCCGATGTCAGCGACAAGACCGACACCATTCGTCATGCCCACGTAAAGCTCCCCGCCGCTGCATGGGGTGAGAAGGATGGTACAGTAACCAACTCGGAACGCCGCATTTCGCGCCAGCGTAATTTTATCGATTTGCCCGGCGATGTGCGTCCTGACTGGTGGCATCTCGCCGAAGTTGGCAAACGAATGGGGTTCACCGAGGCATTTTCTTATGACGGGCCTTCAGCGGTCTATGCCGAACACGCAGCACTTTCCGGCATTGAAAACCACGGCGCCCGCGACTTTGATATTTCAATTCATGAGGCAATCGCGCCCGCCACTTATGACGCAATGACGCCCTTCCAATGGCCTGCTTCTAAGGGAAAAATCGGCGCAGACGACACTCGCTTTTTCGCGCAAGGTCAATTCTATACGTTAGATCGCAAAGCCCGCGCTATCCCCGTTTCCGCGCCAATCGCACGCAAATTTGACACCGCATTTCCGCTGACACTTAATACAGGCCGCGTGCGCGATCATTGGCACACGATGACACGCACCGCGAAAACCGCACGACTTTCCGCGCATATTGCCGAGCCATTTTGTGAAATTCATCCAAACGATGCGCTGGCTTTGAATATAGTCGACGCGTCAATCGTGAAACTTGCTAGCCCGCACGGCAGTATTTTGGTCCGCGCCTTGGTAACCTCGCGCCAGCAGTCCGGTAGCGTGTTTGTCCCTATGCACTGGACAGATCAATTTGCTGCAACCGCGCGGGTAGATGCACTTGTTCCGCCGGTGATCGACCCATTTTCCGGCCAGCCCGCTTCCAAAAACGTAGCCGTGTCGCTTCGGCCATTTGCCGCCAAACAATATGGCTTCGCAGTCTTGGGAGATCGTCCCGAAACCTGCGCAGCTGACTATTGGGCGCTGGCAAAGTCCGAACATGGCTGGCGAATAGAGTTGGCTTTTGGTGAAGTGCTTGCAGCACCATCCGCGTTTGCCCGTGCGATATTTGGCGCGACTGAAACGTCAGAACTCATCGCCTATTGCGACGCCAATTCCGGTCAAGAGCGTTTCGCCCTGTTTGATGGCGGCAAGCTGCTCGGCGCTCTTTTCCTAGGCCCAACCCCTGTTGGAGTGTCACGTCAAACGGCAGCAGAAGAACTTGGCAAAATCCACAGCGACACCCGCGCACGGTTCCGCGTGATAGCGGGCAGGGCAGGCGCGGATAGGCCTGACCCGGGAGCGATAGTCTGCTCATGTTATTCCGTTGGCATCAATCAAATCACCAGCGCCATCCGCAATGACAATTGCCGTACAGTGGAGACTGTGGGCGAGTTGACAAAGGCGGGCACAAATTGCGGCTCATGCCGCTCCGAAATTCGCGGCATCATTGGCGCGACTATTGCAAGCGTCGCCGCTGAATAGCGGGCTTACATCAATTGCAGCCCCTTGAGACTGGCGTGGCCTTCACGGCCAATGATAATATGATCGTGAATCAAAATACCCAAAGGTTTGGCCGTTTCAACAATAGTGCGGGTCATTTCAACGTCCGCACGCGAGGGTGTCGGGTCGCCGGATGGGTGATTGTGCACCAAAATGAGAGCGGTAGCCGCCAGTTCCAATGCGCGCTTCACCACTTCGCGTGGATAAACCGGCGTATGGTCAACGGTGCCGGTTTGCTGCACTTCGTCGGCTATCAGCACATTTTTCTTGTCGAGAAATAAAATGCGAAATTGCTCGCGCGTTTCAAATGCCATGCTGGCGCGGCAGTAGCCGATAACTTGGGTCCAAGAGCCCAAAACTTCGCGTCCGGTAATCTCAGTCTTCATCAATCTTTGTGAAGCGGCAAATACCAATTTCAGATCAAGAGCAATAGCTTCGCCAACGCCCGGCACCTCACAAAGCAGACTCTCAGGCGCAGCAAACACGCCGCCCAGCGAATGAAATTTTTTAATCAGCGCTTTGGCTATGGGCTTTGTGTCCGCGCGAATGATCGTGCGAAACAATATCATTTCCAAAAGCTCGTAATCAGCCAAGCCAGCGTCGCCCGCAATTTTGAACCGCGAGCGAAGACGTGTCCTATGGCCCGCCAGATCATCATTCAGGCTCGCCGTCGCGGCGCTGGTGGAGGCAATAGTAAACCCCGCGTCCTGCCTCTGGCGCGCCTCGTCAAATCCGTCTGTTTTTAAGTTGTCGTTCTGATTCATTTCTCACCCTGCGGGTGTGAAGCTAGACCGAAATTCCCGGGTGGTCGAGACCTTTTGGCGAAGTTGTGAAAATTTCGCACCCTTGAGATGTAACGCCCACGGTATGCTCATATTGGGCGGACAATGACCGGTCACGGGTCACAGCAGTCCAGCCATCTGCCAGCACTTTCACATGCGGGCGGCCCAAGTTTATCATCGGTTCAATGGTGAAAATCATGCCTTCACGCATTTCCACGCCTTCATTCACCGTGCCATAGTGCAAAATATTGGGTGCATCATGAAAAAGCTGCCCAATTCCGTGGCCGCAGAAATCACGAACCACTGAGCAACGCTCTTTCTCGGCATAGGATTGAATGGCTGCGCCAATTGCGCCAGTCTTTGCGCCGGGCCGCACAGCCGCGATGCCGCGCATCAGGCACTCATAAGTTACTTCCATTAGCCGTTCGGACGAGCGAGCGATTTTTCCAACCGCATACATGCGGCTAGAATCACCATGCCATCCATCCAGCACATAGGTCACGTCAATATTGACTATCTCGCCTTCGCGTAACGGCTTGTCATCGGGAATGCCATGACAAACAACATGGTTGATCGAGGTGCAGGACGATTTCGTATAGCCACGGTAGTTCAGTGTCGCAGGCAGCGCGCCGTGATCCGCTCCAAATTCGTAGATAAAGCGATCAAGCGTATTTGTAGTCACGCCCGGCTGCACCATGTCTGCCAGTGCATCCAAAACGCGGGCGGTCAGTTGCCCTGCCTTATGCATACCGTCAAATGCCTCGCGGCCATACAGCCGGATTTGCCCGGTATTTTTCAGCGGCGAGAGCGCTGCATCAAGATATGTCACCATGATTCGAAGTCCAGCCAGAGCGGCAAAATTAAATGTTTAGTAATTGTCGCATTAAATGGGGTGTTTCATCAAGCATAACATGATTTTAACCCGACTATAAAGCAAATTAGCCGTCTGCATTCCGGTCCGAGGGAATACAGACGGCTGACCCGGGCATTGAGTGGGGCGCAATTAGCCCGGGATTGA
>JANPBE010000221.1:0-6704 GCA_031430295.1 Phyllobacterium sp. | reverse complement strand
CAATGAGCGAGATGCGCTCAATCGTGCGCGGGTGCGGCCCTGTTACGGTCCCGGCAGCGCTGCTCTTGGACAGACTATCGACGAATTTTCCCACCCTCATTTCTGCATGCCGCAATTCAATGAAATTGGCGGATAATGCGGGCAACGCGACACGCCCGCGCGGTGATTTTTTGCGTCTTGTCGGGCGTCCGGGAATAGTGGAGCTTATCGCGCCTAACTTAAATGACGTTGCGCTTTACCTTGCTAGCGATGATTGCCGTATCGTCCAATCATTCCGAGACCCGTCCATTTTGAAAAATAATAAAGACGCCGCACGGCCCATTGAAATTTGCGGTTACAAAGATACGAAAATTATTGCCAGCAACGACGGCGTACTGGTCCTGCGCCCGGGTTCAGAAGACGCAGTAAAAGATCTTTATCAGCATGGCCCCATACCTTTGAACGTCCCGAAATTGCCCCAAAAGACCATTAAAAGTTTTAATTGGGGAAGCGAGGAGATTTTAGCAGAGGTGGACGATGCGCGTATCAGCAAGCGCACCATTCAGCCCAAACAGCGCCTGCTTTTTGACATCAATGCCCCGGTCACGCGAAGCATAGCCATCATTTCGGGAACGCTCAAAATTGTGCACGGCGGCGGTGGCCAGTCTTTGGTAAGTGGGGATCAGATCATAATCCCATATGGGTCTGCACACGTTTTGACAAACGATGGAAACATGCCAGCAACATTCATCGAAACCACCACTAGCGCCGCCCCCACCTTAAACCGACTATCGGCATAGGTGTTGAACATACCGCAGCACGAACAACCCGCCACGGTATCGCGCCTTAACGAGTGATGATGATGCGAGTGTTTCCACGCCCCTCAGCCTCTATCATGCTATAAAATCTGGCAGCATTTGCGGTATCCAACCGCACGCAACCATGCGAGGCGGGACGTCCCAATTGCTTGACATGGTTTGTGCCGTGAATGGCATATCCCCCGTTGAAAAACACGGAATATGGCATCGGCGCATTATTGTATTTTTTGGAATACCACATCCGCGCCATGCGCTGCGGGCTATATTTGCCTGTTGGCGTATGGTAGCCGCCCCGCGCTGTCGAAACCCGCCACGTATGAATGGGAAAACCATATTTCGTCACAGTCATCGTCTGTGAGGAAATATCAATATGAGCCACTATGCCAGCAGCAAAGCTGCTCGTGCTCGAAATTGCAGAAAGAATCACCGCCACAAAGGCGGTTTTGAAAATCTTCATTGGAAGTCTCCATTGCCGCTATTCGCGCCCCAGTAAGACGTGAATGACATAAATTTGCCTAACGGTCAAAAGAACTACCAGAAAATCGTTAATATCTTGATTTGCTATAGGACTCTACTTCAGCAACGCCGCTAAAACTACAATACCAAATATAAGTGAAAACATCACACGACATATATTAAGCGATGCTATTATATCAGCACCACCAGCATTCATCCGTCCAGCAGCATTTAGCACTGGTTCGTTCACGGCATAACCCGGATAAGCGCGTGGTCCGCCTAGCATGAGATTAAGTGCACCAGCCATCGCTGCTTCCGTCCACCCGGCATTCGGTGAACGATGCAAACGCGCATCCCGCATCATCACATTTAGCGCACGTCGCGCCGCCGCCGATCCGCAGACAATCATCGTCGCGACCACAAACAACCCACCACAGATGCGCGCCGGAATGAAATTAGCCGCATCATCCAGCTTTGCAGATGCACGCCCGAAATCACGATAGCGCTCATTCATATGACCAATCATTGAATCCGCCGTGTTGAGCATTTTATACATGAGCAGCCCCGGCAGGCCCAAAACTGCGAACCAAAAAACTGGCGCGACGACGCCATCAGAAGCATTCTCTGCCAAACTTTCAATGGCTGCCCGACAAACCCCCGCCTCATCCAAAAGGTTGGGGTCGCGCCCCACTATTTTCGAAACTGATACCCGCGCCGCATCCACTCCGTGCGTACGGCGTGCGATCTCCACATCACTTACATGCGATAGCAGACTGTGCTGCGCCAAGAAAATACTCGCAAAAATACCCTCAGCAATGAGGCCCAAAAACCCAAACACATGGAAAAAGCAATGCAGCAATAAGCCCACCGCACCGGCCAAAAACAAGAGACCCGCAATGGCCAAAAACCCATCCCGCCGCCGCTCATAACCGTTTTTGTTGGCATTGTTCCATCGTTTTTCGACAAAGGAAATCGCATTGCCAAACACCACAATCGGATGCGGCACGCGCGACCAGATAACATCCGGTTCGCCCACCAATCGGTCGATAGCCAGTGCCAAACCCAGTGTAAGCAGCCGCAATCCCATAGTCTTTCCCGCCTAAATCTGGATCATAATGTCGGTAAGGGCTGCTTCCAACCGTTCAAATCCGGCATCATCCGCAGGAAACCCAAAGCGCAACCAGTCCGCCTGATACGAGAACTTACGCACCAAAATATGCTGTTCGCACAATGACTTATGGATCCATGGCGCTTGAAAATGTCGCGCCAGCACAAATAAATCGGTGCCGCCCAACACCTGAATTTCAAACTTCGCAAACATCGCTTCAAGCCGCGCACGGCGCTGCTTCAAGTCCGCTTTAATAGTCACAATCGCAGCCTCATCACGCAACGCCTTGTCCGCCAATACAAGCGCTGGACCAGACACTGCCCATGGCCCAATCATCGCTGATATAATGCCAATCGTCTCTTCGTTGCCAGCAGCAAACCCAACCCGCGCACCCGCAAGGCCAAAGAATTTTCCGAATGATTTCAACACCAAAAGACCATCCATGCCCGCAAACTTGGCCACGCTATCAATCGTGTCCATGTCAGCAAAGGCTTCGTCAACCACCAACAGCCCGCCACGCTCGGCAAGCCGCGTGGCCGCAAATACAAGCGCGTCTGCCGGAATTAAGCGGCCATCAGGATTGTTGGGATTGACCACAACAACAATCATATCCTCGTCCTGCATCAAGGATAATTCGCGCTCGTAGCGAACATCCCGTCCTGCAATTCCCAGCGACTGCGCATGTTCCTCATAGGTCGGGCCGATGACAACAGCATCGCCCGGACCTACCAAATGTGGATAAAGTTGAATGAGCGCCTGCGTTCCGGGAGCCGCAACAACATCCGCCGCCTCGGTGAACCCGTAAAACTGCCGCGCCGCATCCAGCGCCCGCGCCTCTAACCCGCTATCAGGCAAACGCGCCCACACATCAGGCGCAAATTCTGGCACGGGATAGGCGACCGGATTGATGCCGGTCGATAAGTCCAACCATGTCTCACGGCTACCACCAAATTCCGAAATAGCGCGATCCAACGCGCCGCCATGCTCAATCATCAATCAGTTTCCATCGTATCAATCAGGTGCAAATAAGAACCGGCAACGCTGCCGATTTGCAAACCATAGGAGCCAAGATCACTACCGTTTGCATCCCGCGCGGTAAACAGCGCTTGCCCCTCGCCCTGTCTGATAAGTGTGGAATAATGAAATTCATGGGCGCGAAATTGCCCTTGGAACATACCACCCTTCGCGCCGATCACTTGCCGATAGCCTAAATGCCGCTGCCGCTTGGCAAAGCTCGTCTCCACTGGCAACAAGCCCAGCATTTCGTGCGCTTTGCCCTCTCCATCAATCAGAGCCTCGCCCAAGACCATAAACCCGCCGCACTCGCCATAAATCGCGGTCCCTCGCTGCGCCGCCTCACGCATCGCCTTCTTGAAATTCCCACTCATAGCAAGCTGTCCAATATGCAGCTCCGGATAACCACCCGGCAGATAAATCGCATCCGCTTTGATGCCCGGCACTTCATCATTCAGCGGTGAGAAAAATGAAATATCCGCACCAGCTTGCCGCCAACCTTTAAGAATGTGCGGATAGGCAAAGGCGAACGCACGATCCTGTGCCACGGCAATGTGCTGGCCAAGCGGTGCAATTGCTATGACGTCCTGACCACCTAATTTCGATTTAGCATTGCCAAAATTTGCCAATGCCGCAATATCAATATGCGCCACACCTATCCGCGCAGCGCCAGAAACAAACGCCTCTAGTGCCTCATGCTCTCCCGCTTGCACCAACCCCAAATGCCGTTCCGGCAAATGCAATTCAGCCGATGGCGGCACGACGCCGAAAATTGGAATATCCAAAACACTTAACGCATCGCGCAACAGCGTCTCGTGGCGCGGCGTGGCAACGCGATTGAGAATAAGTCCCCGGATTTTTATATCGCTGCGATGATCGCGAAAGCCGCGCACCAGCGCCGAGACCGAGTGTGATTGCCGCGAACAATCCAGCACCAAAACCACCGGCAAGTCCAACATCGCCGCCAAATCAGCGCACGAGCCAGAGCCATCCGCAGCGCCGTCAAACAGGCCCATCATGCCCTCAACAACGGTCAACTCATCCTGCCCAGCCAGCTGACGAATAAGCGCCGGCCGCATTCCCCACGGATCGAGATTGTAGCAAGCACGCCCCGCCGCCTGTGCATGAAATGCCGGATCAATAAAATCCGGCCCTGCCTTAAACGGCGCAACGGTAACACCCGCATTGGCCAACGCCCGCATGATGCCCAGCGTCAGCACCGTCTTGCCGGAACCTGAATTTGGCGCAGCTATGAGAAATCCGCCGCTCATCCCGTTTCGCGCTCAGATTTCAGATCAAGCGGATCACCGTTGAGCACACGCCCTTTCAGTGCGCCCACCCAATCAAGACCAGAGCGCAGCCGCACCACTTCACCAATCACCACAATGGCAGGCGGCGCAACATTCGCGGCTTCACAATCCGCCGCCGCATTGGCCAGCGTGGTTTCCAAAACCGATTGCGTAGCCATCGCCGCATTGCATACAAAGGCGACCGACTCGTCGGCGCGACGTCCCGCGTCCATCAGGCTTTGCGCAATGCCCGCGATATGCTTCATCGCCATATACATCACGATCACCGGCGAACCTTTAGCAACAGCTTCCCAATTGATCGCATCCGGCACCAACCCATTTTGGTCGTGCCCTGTCAGAAACGTCACCACCTGATTGGTATCGCGGTGCGTCACCGGAATGCCAGCATAGGCCAGCCCGCCAATACCCGCCGTTATGCCGGGCACAATGCGAAACGGCACGCCGTGCGCCACCAGCGTCAGTGCCTCTTCACCACCGCGTCCAAACACGAACGGATCGCCGCCTTTAAGGCGCAATACCCGCTTGCCCTCGCGCGCCAGTTCCACCAGTCGCAGCGAAATATCACGCTGCATGTGCGATGGCCGCCCGCCACGCTTTCCCGCATATTCCAGCGCCGCACCCGCGCGCGCCAGCGAGAGACAAGTCTCGTCCACCAGCGCATCGTAAACTACGACATCGGCGTGGGCGAGCGCATGAGCTGCCAGCAGCGTCAAAAGTCCGGGATCCCCCGGCCCCGCACCCACCAACCAAACTGTGCCAGCCAAAAATTCTGGCATCTGTGCTGCACTCATAAACCCACTATCCTTAAACCACTTCCTTTGCCTATAACCACTTCATGCAAGATGAACCAGATGCAGGATTGGCAAAACCACAAACCCCGCTGAAACGCGGCTGGACCACAGGCGCATGCGCCACCGCCGCCACAAAGTCTGCACTCAACGCCCTTCTTGATGGCGAATTCCTCGATCCCGTCACCATTACCTTGCCCAAGGGCGAGCAACCTGCTTTCCCGCTTGTGCTGGAAAAACGCGACGAAGTTAGCGCCACAGCGGGCATTGTTAAAGACGCAGGCGATGATCCCGATGTTACTCATGGTGCCACGATAATTGCCACTGTGCGCTTTGGACAGCCCGCCAGCGGCATCCGCTTTGTCGCAGGCGAAGGCGTTGGCACCGTCACAAAAGCGGGCTTGCCCATTGGCGTCGGCGAGCCCGCCATCAATCCCGTTCCCCGCGCCTTAATGAGCGCCGTCGTCACCGAATTGTGCGCCGCCAAAGGTATCGCACACGATATCGAAATCACCATCTCCATCCCCAACGGTGAGGCCATCGCGCAGCAAACATGGAACCCGCGTCTCGGTATCGTCGGCGGCTTGTCCATTTTGGGAACCACCGGCATTGTGCATCCCTTTTCATGCGCCGCATGGATACACTCCATCCATCGCGGGGTTGATGTCGCACGAGCAGAGGGCCTCACCCGCATCGCCGGATCTACCGGTTCAACAAGCGAAGATACGGTACAAAAACTCTATGACCTCCCGCCATCCGCCCTCATCGACATGGGCGATTTTGTTGGCGGGCTTTTGAAATATGTCCGCGCCCATCCTGTGCCAAATATCACCATTGCAGGCGGCTTTGCCAAGCTGACCAAGCTTGCCCAAGGCGCCATGGATTTGCACTCATCGCGCAGCCAAATCGACTTCGATTTTCTGGCCACAATCGCCCGCGATAACAAGTTGAATCAAAGTCTTATTGAGCGGATTCAAAAAGCCAATACGGCGCAAGAAGTGCTTGAAATCACGCAACAATCTGGCTTCGATATGGCTGCACCAATTGCCAAACTCGCCCATGAACAGGCGTTAGAGATTCTGCGCGGCGCGCCTGTCGCTATTGAGATTTTGATCACCGATCGCAAGGGTAAAATCATTGCGCGGCACGGCTAAAAACATCCTAATTTTAGGCGGCACACGCGAGGCCGCAGACATGGCCGAAACGCTGGTGAAAGAAGGCCACAATGTCA
>JANPBE010000220.1:0-4150 GCA_031430295.1 Phyllobacterium sp. | reverse complement strand
GTCATGTTCACGCCGTTGGTGGCAAATCCGCCCATGGCTTTATAGAGCGCGGCGGGCACGTTGCGGACGTTGAAGACGAAGCTGGTCATCATCACATCTTCAGGCTCGTTGCGCGTTGCCCAGCGCTTATCACGGGACAGGACTATGAAGCGCGTAACGTTGTTTTCGGAATCCTCGACATTTTCTTGGATGATCTCTAGGCCGTAAAGCGAAGCGGCCAGTCGCGGCGCGAGCGCTGCCATCGACTTATCGCCAATTTCCGAAACCACACGAGCAGCGCCTGCTGTGTCACCCTCGACAACGGCCTTCCAGCGATGTTTGCGAATGATCTTGCGGCACTGGCCGAGCGCATGGATGTGGCTATGGACGGATTTAATGGCGTCCATTTTTGTGCCGGGAATGACCATCAACTGAAAGCGAATGGGCAGGAAATATTCGCCAATGATCTGTAGCTTCGACGTTGGCAGCAAATGATGAATATCGGCGACACGGCCGGCGATTGTGTTTTCAATCGGGATCATGGCCAGATCGGCCTTGCCGGTTTCCAGCGCGTTGAAGGCATCCTCAAAGGTCGGGCATGGCAGTGGTTCCATGGTTGGAAACATGTTCTGGCAGGCCATATCGGAATTTGCGCCGCTTTCCCCTTGAAAGGAAATCCGGTTTGTCTTGGTGGCCTGCGCGTTCATGTCTTTCCTCACCTAATTGCGGCGATCAGGGCGCGGGCGCGCTCAAGATCGTGCTGGGTATCTACACCAAGCGGCACTGTATCCACAATCTCAACATCAATGCGCATTCCCGCTTCCAGCGCGCGCAGTTGTTCCAGCCGTTCGCGCGTTTCCAGAGGCGATGGTCCAAGCTTGACAAAGCGCTCCAAGGCGGCACGGCGGTAGGCATAGAGTCCTATGTGGTGATAGTGCGGGCCGACACCCCAGGGGGCTGTGGCGCGGGTGAAATACAGCGCGCGCAGTCTTGTTGGCGATAATTGCGTGGCAACAATTTTGACGACATTTTCGTTGGTGCGCTCGTCGTCTTGAATAATCAGCGCAGCCAGCGTCGCAATATCCACCAATGGATTTTCAAGCGGCGCGATGGCTCTGGCAATGATTGCCGGATCAATCGTCGGCAAATCGCCTTGTACATTGACCACACACTCGACTTCGCCTTTTGGATCAACTTTTTGCAGGGCTTCAAATATACGATCTGAGCCAGACTGATGATCTGCCCGTGTCATCACCACTTCATGGCCAGCCAAGCGCACCGCGTTCGCAACATCCTCGCTATCGGTCGCCACAATCACGCGGCCACTATTTGCCAGTTGGGCATGATCCGCCACGCGCACAATCATGGGCCTCCCGCCAATATCTGCCAAGGGTTTGTTTGGCAGGCGGGTTGAAGCCATGCGGGCGGGAATGAGGATGATAGAATTCATGCGATGTGGCCGTATCCGGTGCATTGAGTGTCAAATAGTCGCTACTTACAAATGGCTTATAGGTGTTGCAAGTGCGTTGCAAAAGCCCTAGTTTCCGGCCACTTTGTGGGATGGGATTCTTGTGCCCTTTGGCTATCATGCGGGAACTTTATAAAAATGGATTCATTTGAGCTCAATAAAATGGCTGGCGCGCTGTTAGGCACTGTCTTTTTTGTGTTTTCCGTTGGGCTGATGTCAGACGCTTTATTTAGCAAAGAAGCTCCCGAAAAACCTGGCTATGAACTGATTGCGGCAGAGGGCGATGCGCCTGCCGGTGAAGCTGCCGCGGCTCCCGCTGCTCCTGAGCCAATTGCCCCACTGCTTGCCAAGGCTGACCCTGTTGCCGGTGAGGCGGTATTCAAAAAGTGCGGCGCTTGCCATTCTGGTGATAAAGGCGGCGCTAACAAGGTTGGTCCAAATCTTTGGGGCATAATTGGTCATCCGATAGCGGGTCATGAGGGGTTCAATTATTCAGCCGCCATAAAAGAGTTTGGCGCCGGAAAAACTTGGAATTATGAAGAACTTTCGTCCTTCGTTGCCAAGCCAAAGGCCTACATCAAGGGAACAGCGATGGGCTTTGCCGGACTGGCAAAGGCCGAAGACCGTGCCAATCTTATAGCTTACCTGCGCACACTTTCGGATAGTCCCGTTCCGCTGCCATGAGATGCGGACGACGGCATGAATTTTGAAAGGCCGGTTTTCCGGCCTTTTTTATTGACTAAAATTTATTGTAGGCCTTGCACTCATCACATTCGCCTTCCATGCTCTAGTCGGGCGGTTCGCGTGCGGTTTCCGCACTCATCTCGTATCTAATTCGGGCGTTCTTCGGGCCCTCGGCGATTGTTTCTTGAAGGTGGTTTATGGCGTTCTCATTAATCCGGAAAAGCGCGTTGATGACAGCGCTCCTACTTGGTCCGCTCTTTGGCGAAGACGCTTTTGCTGTTGATTGGAGCAATGGCTCCGCGCTCACAGGCACGCCGCGCTTGCCGCAAAATTTTCCAAACTTTCCCTACGTGAACCCGCAAGCGCCAAAAGGCGGGACTGTCCGGCAGGGAGATTCGGGTTCATACGATAGTTTCAATGATCAAGTCACCAAAGGCGAGACCGCGCCGGGTCTTAATTTGACCTATGAAACATTGATGGAGCCCTCATTGGACGAGCTGGATATTTCCAGCCAATACGGGCTGCTTGCCGAAGCAACTAAATATCCGGATGATTTTTCAAGCGTGAGTTTTCGCCTCAATCCAAAGGCCAAATGGCACGACGGCGAGCCGGTTACGGTGGATGATGTGATCTGGAGTTTTAATAAACTCAAAGAGGTCAACCCGAAGTTTTCCTTCTATTTTACCAATGTTATCAAGGCGGAAGCCTCCGGCACGGGTGAAGTTACGTTTACATTCGATGTCAAAGGCAATCGCGAATTGCCGCATATTATGGGCCAATTGCCGGTCTATCCGAAACATTGGTGGGAAGGCAAAGACGCCAAAGGTGTTGCCCGCAATTTTAGCGAGCCAACATTAGAGCCACCGCTTGGTTCCGGCCCCTATAAAATCGGCAAGTTCGAGGCTGGTCGCTACGTCGAATATGACCGCGTGGCTGACTATTGGGCAAAAGATTTGAACACTAAAATTGGCACCAACAACTTTGATGTACTGCGCTATGATCTTTATGGCGATGAGGCCGTGATGATGGAAGCGTTTAAGGCTGATGCGTTTGATTATCGTTTTGAGCGGTCGTCCAAAAACTGGGCAACAGGCTATGCGGGTCTGCCGGCATTAGACAAAGGCTTTGTAATTAAAGAAGAATTCGTCGATTCTGCCTCGGGAAGAATGCAAGCCTTTGTGCCCAATATGCGCCGTGATAAATTCAAGGATGCCCGTGTTCGCCGTGCTCTAAACTTGGCATTTGATTTTGAAACAACCAATCGCAACGCATTTTTTGGCCTGTATCAACGTATCGCAAGCTATTTTGCCGGCACAGAATTGGCATCATCCGGCCTGCCGACGGGCAAAGAGCTTGAAATACTCAATGAAGTGAAAGCTGATGTTCCACCGGAGATTTTCACCACGCCCTATACAAATCCGGTTGGGGGAGACCTCACGAAAATGCGGGGAAACTACCGCGAGGCCATTGGTCTTTTGAAAGAGGCGGGCTGGTCGCTGAAAGGTGGGAAACTTATCAATGACAAAACGGGCGAACCATTTGTCATTGAATATGTTGACTATTCTGACATCAACTCGCGTTTTGTGAACCCCTATGCGCAAAGCTTGGAGAAACTGGGCATCAAGCTTGACTATCGTGTCGTGGATTCATCCGCCTACCAAGAGCGCATCCGCAGGTTTGACTATGATATGATGATGAATGTTTGGGGCGAGTCACTTTCACCCGGCAATGAACAGCGGGAGTTTTGGGGCAGTGCTTCCGTCGCCCGCGAGGGTTCACAAAATTACGCGGGAATTCAAAATCCGGCGGTGGATAAACTCATTGATAAAGTTATTTTCGCATCCGACCGCGAAACGCTTGTGGCCGCCACACATGCACTGGACCGTGTTTTACTCGCGAACAACTACGTCATTCCACAATGGTATTCCAACGTGGATCGCTATGTTTATTGGGACCGCTTTGCGCGACCGGCAACTATGCCGAAATATGCCTTTGGCTTCCCGAACATCTGGTGGTTTG
>JANPBE010000219.1:0-4898 GCA_031430295.1 Phyllobacterium sp. | reverse complement strand
ACAAAATGAGTGTTGTTATACGCGCTATTGAAGCTACTGATCGTGTGATTTGGGATAATTTATGGGGGCAATATCAAGCCTTCTACAAGACGAAGATTGCGGCCGAAACCAGCGACGTGACGTTCAAGAGGTTGTTTGATCCTTCTGTGCCCATGAATGGTTTGGTGGCAGAGGTGGACGGTAAGGTCGTTGGCATTGTCCATTATATCTTCCACTATTCGACATGGACGGTCGGGCCTTATTGCTATTTGCAAGACCTCTACACGTCCGCCGAAGCGCGCGGGCGCGGCGTCGCCACCAAACTGATTGAGGCGGTTTATGAAAAGGCACAAGCCCAAGGCGCAGCGCGCGTCTATTGGCTAACCCATGAGTCCAATGACGTTGCCATTAAGCTATATGAAAAAGTTGCGGATAAATCCGGCTTTATCCAATTCCGCAAGATGATGCCGGTTCGCTAATCCCGTTAGTGGGCAATCACCCGCAACGCTTGCTGATCGCGCAAGGCAGCGGCCTTTACAGCCGCTTGTACCTTTTCAAATGCCCGCACTTCAATCTGGCGCACGCGCTCGCGGCTGATGTCAAACTCGCCTGAGAGTTCTTCCAGCGTCATCGGGTCTTCCGCCAAACGACGGGCCTGAAATATCCGGCGCTCGCGATCATTGAGTGTCGCCATCGCGCCTTGTAACATGGTGCGGCGGGTGTCTAATTCGTCCTGCTCGATGAGCACCTGCTCTTGGCTGTCGTGACCGTCAACCAGCCAATCCTGCCATTCGCCAGTCTCACCTTCGCCCGCGCGGATGGGTGCGTTGAGCGAGGCATCACCGGACAGGCGTTGGTTCATTGACACAACTTCCGCCTCGCTGACATGCAGCTTGGTAGCAATCTCGGTAACGTGTTCAGGGCGCATATCGCCTTCGCCAAGGGCGCGAATGCGGCCCTTAAGCTTACGTAGATTAAAGAACAACCGCTTTTGATTGGCGGTCGTGCCCATTTTCACTAGGCTCCATGAGCGCAGCACATATTCTTGGATGGAGGCTTTGATCCACCACATAGCGTAAGTGGCGAGGCGGAAGCCCCGTTCTGGCTCAAAGCGCTTCACAGCCTGCATCAGGCCGACATTGCCTTCGGAAATAACTTCGCCAATCGGCAGGCCGTAGCCGCGATAGCCCATGGCAATTTTCGCCACGAGGCGCAAATGGCTGGTCACCAGCTTGTGGGCAGCGTTTGTATCTTGATGCTCATTAAAGCTCTTGGCCAACATATATTCTTGGCTAGGCTCAAGCATCGGAAATTTACGGATTTCGTCGAGATAGCGCGAAAGACCGGCTTCTCCAGACATAATTGCAGGCATTGTTCCACGGGCCATTTTAGCACCCTTTCTTCATTGCAGTCGAAATCCCCATTATGGCGAATTTCAGGCCATCGATCCACTTTTGGTCGGCGATGGACAAGGGTGCATGTAATGACGAATTGGTAGATTACAGCAGGGATGGAAAATTATTTTTGAACCGCAATGTGGAATAGAATTCTTTTGTAGGCCGCTATAGTCGCCTCACTTAATAGCGCGAAAGGCTTCGACGAGCTCTGCCATATCCTGTGGCAAATCCGTGCTGAATTCCTCCACTTCACCGGTTGATGGATGTTCGAATGCTAAAAAGAAGGCATGTAGCGCTTGGCGCGGGAAGGCGCGGACCACACTGGCCAGCGGTTCTGGCAATGTGTTGGCCTTGGTTTTGAATGACATGCCGTACTCAACATCGCCTATCAGCGGATGGCCGACATGGGCCATGTGGACGCGGATTTGATGCGTGCGGCCAGTTTCCAAGCGGCATTCCACTAGCGATGCGACAGCTGTTCCATCGGGTTTGAGGCCAAAACGCTCAATGACAGTGAAATGCGTGACAGCGTGGCGGGCATCAGCGCGGTCAGCGCGAACGACGGCCTGCTTGGTACGGTCGCGCTCTGAGCGGCCAAGATGAGCCTCAACTCTGCCGATCTGCCGGTCCGGTGTGCCCCAGACCAGTGCCATGTAAACCCGCTCTAAATCGCCTGTGAGACCATGATCGGCAAAGGCCTCGGACAAAATGCGGTGGGCCTTATCGTTCTTGGCTACCACCATGACGCCGCTGGTATCCTTATCTAAGCGATGTACAATGCCAGGGCGCTTGACGCCGCCGATACCCGATAGCGTGTCGCCGCAATGCTGAATGAGCGCATTGACGAGCGTTCCGGTCCAGTTTCCAGCACCGGGGTGAACGACGAGACCCGCAGGCTTATCAATCACGATGAGATCGTCGTCCTCGTGCAAAATAGTTAGCGCGATATCCTCGCCTTCCGGTTCGGCAGGCTCCGGCTCAGGCATGACTAGAGTATATGTTTCGCCGTCTTTGATCTTGCGTTTGGCTTCAGTTATCAACTTGTTATTAAGTGTCACCGCCCCGCCCTCAATCAGCGCCTTGATGCGGCTGCGCGATAGGTCCGGCGCACAGAGTTCTGCCATCCATTGGTCCAAACGCCGCCCGGCAGCAATGTCCTGCACAGTGAGGGCTTTCGTTAGTGCGAACTCTTCGCTATCAGCAGGGTTAAGATTTTCAGGAAGCATATGAAACCATGAGTGCAGTTGACGGAAATGACACTATCGAAAAGCCATTGGACCCCGCAATGGAAAAAGTCCGGCGCAAGATGGTGCGGCTGCTGGTTATCTCGATAGGCGTCATGATGGCTGGCCTTATGGCCGTGCTTTACACACTTGTCCACAAAATCTCGGAGAGACCCATCAAAGCGGTTGCGCCGGTGGTGGGGGAAGTTGGCTTTGTTGCAATTCCCGGGAAGGAAATTGGCGGGACGATTGCACTGCCGACTGGCGCGCAAATCAACAATCAGAGCCTGTCTGGCTCACGAGTTTTGATGGATGTGACGCTGACGGACGGCAAACGCCAGACGATTATCTATGATGTCACCGAGCAGCGCATCATCGCGCGGTTTGATGTAACCAACGTGCAGTGAGGCCTATCATGTCCGGTATTGGCCTCGTTTCATATTTGGTGCGTGATTATGATGAGGCGATTGTCTTTTTCACGCAAAGCCTGAGTTTTGATCTTGTTCAGGATGAACCAATGGGACCGGATAAGCGCTGGGTTGTGGTGAGGCCAAAGAATAGTGCTGGCGCGGGGCTAGTTTTGGCAAAAGCAAAAAATCAGGTAGAAATATCGCGTATTGGCGCCCAGACCGGTGGGCGCGTGTTTTTGTTTTTGGAAACAGACGACTTCGCGCGGGATTACGGGCATTTTACCAAGAATGGCGTGATATTCAATGAGGAGCCACGATTTGAGCCCTATGGCACAGTTGCGGTTTTCGCCGATTTGTATGGCAATTTATGGGATTTGATTGAGCACAAGAAATCACTGTAGCTCGGCTTTTTGTGCGCTGCACGCGCCAAACACACTGTAATCATTCCAGTAAAGTGATTTAATCTAACGTAATGCTGCGTGAAAATGTCTCCATGACAGCGATGTGACTTGACATAGAGTCAGTAGCGTTTACGCCATTGATGTTGCGTTTTGCGCAACCCTTTGGCTTCCGGTCATTTGACTGGACGGGTGCGTTGCGGCAGAGCCGCTTTGTATGCCTGCTTTGCGTGCCCCGGGAATAGACGCGGATAATTGATGAATCAGCATTTTCCAGAGCTCAGCCATTCGGTGTCTGAACTCCAAGTTATTGCCCGCCGTATTCACCGCCATTGTATGCATTATCGCGGTGCGGACCATAGGCGCAGCACGTTCCAAGTCATCAACTCGGTTTTGCCTTTTGGTGCGATGATGGTTCTACTCGGGGTGCTTGCCACTGATCATTATTGGGAGAGCCTATTGCTTGCCGTTCCGGCTGCCGGTTTTCTTTTGCGTACTTTTATTATTCAGCATGATTGTGGCCATGGATCATTTTTGGATACACGGGCGCAGAACGATAGACTTGGTGCGGTGCTCAGCGTACTCACGCTTACCCCTTACGACCACTGGAAGCGTAACCATGCGGCCCATCACGCAGGTAGTGGTAATTTGGATCGCCGTGGTCAAGGCGATATTGAAACGCTGACAGTCGAAGAATATCGTGCGCTTTCAGCTGGCGCAAAAATCAAATACAGAATTTACCGTAATTTGCTTGTGCAACTGGTCATTGGCGCACCGCTCAATTTCTTCATTTTGCAACGTATCCCATCGCTTTATGCGCTGAAGGACAAGGCCGCATGGCGCAGCGTTGTGCTGCTCAACATCGCCATTGTGGTTTTTTATGGCGGGCTTGGCTTTGTTTTTGGACCAATGCTAATTTTTAAGATATTTTTCCCTGTCATCACAATCGCGGCATGGATTGGCGGTTGGCTGTTTTACGTGCAGCATCAATTTGAAGACAGCGTTTGGGACAAGGCTGACAATTGGGATTATCACGTTGCCTCACTGATGGGTTCATCACACTATGTGATGCCAAAGATATTGCAGTGGTTCACTGGCAACATCGGCCTTCATCACATCCATCATTTGTGCGCCGGTATTCCAAACTATCGCTTGCAGGAATGCTTGAACGCCAGCGAAGAGCTGCAAAAAGTCAGTGTGAAACTGACGATTTGGCAAAGCATGAAGAGTATTCCGCTCGTGCTATGGGACGAAGGCCAGCGCAGGATGATTAGCTTTCGCGAGTTTAAGATGCAGGGGCTGGCGGCTTGATTGCCCGATTTATCGGTTAACTAAAAAGGCCAGCAGTTTTGAACTGACCCCCGAAAGTTGGACACCAACTTTCGGGGTTTTCCATGAGCAAATATGGGTTTGAGTTCAAAGTTTCGGTGGCTGAGCGCTATCTTGTTGGTGATTTGGGTTACGAGGCTGTTGGCCACTTGTTTGGCGTTC
>JANPBE010000218.1:0-1603 GCA_031430295.1 Phyllobacterium sp. | reverse complement strand
TCGCAGTCGTGGTCGGCGGCGGTGTTATCGGGCTGGAGCTTGGCTCCGTCTGGGCGCGGCTGGGTGCTAAGGTCACAGTCATTGAATATCTCGACAAAATTCTGGGTGCGATGGACGGCGATGTGTCCAAGCAGTTCCTGCGTATGCTGCAAAAGCAGGGCATGGACTTTAAGATGAGCGCCAAGGTTACCGGCGTTGCCAAGGCCAAAAAGGGCGCGACCGTTACGTTCGAGCCTGTCGCAGGCGGTGCTGCCGAAACCATCGACGCTGACATCGTGCTGGTGGCCACGGGCCGCAAACCCTTCACCGAAGGGCTGGGCCTCGAAAAAGCTGGCGTCGTGCTGGATAATCGCGGCCGCATTGATGTGGATGGCCATTGGCAGACATCTGTCACCGGCATTTACGCCATTGGCGATGTTATCAAAGGCCCGATGCTCGCCCATAAGGCCGAAGACGAAGGCGTCGCCGTTGCCGAGATTATGGCAGGCCAGCATGGCCATGTGAATTTCGATATCATCCCCGGCGTGGTTTACACCTCGCCGGAAGTGGCCTCCGTCGGCAAAACCGAGGAAGAGCTCAAAGCCGCAGGCATCGCCTATAAGGCAGGCAAATTCCCCTTCACCGCCAATGGCCGCGCCCGCGCCATGCAGCACACTGATGGCTTTGTGAAGATCCTCGCCGATGCCACGACAGACAAGGTTTTGGGTGCACATATCATTGGCCATGGCGCTGGCGAGCTCATCCACGAATGCGCCGTGCTGATGGAATTTGGTGGCTCATCCGAAGACTTGGCCCGCACCTGCCATGCACATCCAACAATGAGCGAAGCCGTGCGCGAGGCGGCGCTGGGCACGTTTGCCAAGTCAATACACATATAAGCCCTGCCTGTCATAGGCCTGTCACGGCTCGCTCCTAACTTTAGCCATCCCCGATGGAAAGTGAAAGGAATGACTATGACATTGACCCGATTGCTCTTATCTGGTGCGGCTCTTGTGGCCGCTTCAGCTCCCGCCTTTGCCCAGCAAGCCCTGCCGCAGGCCAACGACCCCTATTTCAAATCTGCGCAAGCGCAGCTGAATGAACGGCTCGCCCTCAAGCCGAACACCGGCACGGCCAAAAATATCATTCTGATGATTGGTGATGGCTTGGGCATTCCAATGATTACCGCCAGCCGTATCTATGACGGGCAAAAGCGCGGTGTTGATGGTGTTTCCAATAAACTTGCCTTTGAAATACTGCCCTATGCCGCACTTTCGCGCACCTACAGCGCGGATGCTCAGGTGACGGATTCCGCACCTTCCGCAACAGCCATGACGACTGGCGTGAAAACCCGCAATGATATTCTCGGCTTAAATTCCGATGCGGTTTTGAAAGATTGTGCGGGTGCTAAAGGCAAAGAAGTCACCACGATTTTTGAAATGGCGGAGGCCGCTGGCAAATCTACCGGCGCTATCACCACAACGCGCATTACCCATGCCACACCTGCCGCCACTTTTGCTCATTCTGCCAATCGCGACTGGGAAAATGATAAACAGCTTGGGGATGCCGCCGCGCAAGGCTGCAAAGACATTGCCGACCAGCTGGTTAACTGGCCTGCCGGAGA
>JANPBE010000217.1:0-7571 GCA_031430295.1 Phyllobacterium sp. | reverse complement strand
TTTTGAACGGCATTACGGACTGACACTTCTGCCGTCTGTAGGGGTAAATACATGGCTTCACAAAGTCGAATGTTCCAAATGTAAAGTCGTAGAGCGAGGTGTTTATCGCCATTTGCTGCTGGAAGGTATCGGGCAAGGCGTGCGGCAGAGAGTGTTCTTTCAATGCAATCATATGTGTTTGGCAAACACGAAAACGGGTATTGCATTTTTAACCTCTTTAGACTATTTTTTAAATAGTGCTGCGGAACAGATCACTGCGCTTTGCGTATATCTCCTGCAGACAAGATTCAAGGGCGGGCCGAAAGGCGCCGCCCTTACTCTTTTTTGAGTAATTTAAATTGTTGCTCGAAATTTAATCTGCAATCCACACAGTAAAATATTTTGCAATGCAGCATCTTTGACCATCGTCGGTCTTTCATCTCTATACAAAATTGTTTATGCCAAGAGCAACCATGCCAGCGGTCGGCGTGGCAACCCATGCCTTTTCCACGGCATCCGGCCTTGAACCGGTTGTCAGGACGAACAGCGGAAATGGCCGTACCTGCAAGTCATTGATATGTTTATCATATTATGACCCGTTCGCCCTTGGCACTTTTGTTTGAGGAGCACTCCCATGTCCACTATTGATAGTTTCAAATGTCGCAAGACGCTTACCGTCGGTACGAAGAAATATGTTTATTACTCACTAGCTGCCGCTGAAAAGAACGGTCTCACCGGAATTTCCGCTCTGCCTTACTCCATGAAGGTCTTGCTGGAGAACCTGCTGCGCGCCGAAGACGGTACCACGGTTAAGAAGGCCGACATCGAAGCCTGCGCTGCATGGCTGAACGACAAGGGCAAAGCTGGCAAGGAAATCGCCTTCCGCCCCGCCCGCGTGTTGATGCAGGATTTTACCGGCGTTCCTGCCGTTGTCGATTTGGCCGCGATGCGCGATGCCATGAAGGCACTTGGCGGCAATCCGCAAAAAATCAACCCACTGGTTCCGGTCGATCTGGTCATCGACCATTCAGTCATCGTGGATGAATTCGGCTCTGCTAAGGCATTGAAAAAGAACGTTGAATTGGAATACGAGCGTAACGGTGAGCGTTACCGTTTCTTGAAATGGGGCCAGCAAGCATTCAAGAATTTCCGCGTTGTGCCTCCAGGAACCGGCATTTGCCATCAGGTCAATCTTGAGTATTTGGCCCAAACTGTTTGGACTTCAAAAGAAAAAGTCACCAAGGGCAAGAAGACAGAAACCGTAGAAGTGGCCTATCCAGACACAGTTGTCGGCACAGATTCGCACACCACCATGGTCAATGGTTTGGCCGTTCTCGGCTGGGGCGTCGGCGGCATTGAGGCGGAAGCTGCCATGCTCGGCCAGCCGCAATCCATGCTGCTGCCAGAAGTCATAGGCTTTAGGGTAACAGGCAAAGTGCGCGAAGGCATCACTGCTACGGACGTAGTTTTGACTGTCACCCAAATGCTGCGCAAAAAGGGTGTTGTCGGCAAATTCGTTGAGTTTTTCGGCCCCGGCCTTGATTCATTGACGCTCGCAGACCGCGCAACAATCGCCAACATGGGCCCAGAATATGGCGCAACATGCGGCTTTTTCCCTGTCGATGGCGAAACATTGAACTATTTGACAACAACAAGCCGCAAAAAGGCCCGCGTTGAACTGGTGGAGAAATACTGCCGCACACAGGGCCTTTTCCGCACGAAAACGGCGAAAGACCCTGTCTTCACCGATACAATTGATCTTGATCTTGGTACAGTCGTGCCGTCAATGGCAGGTCCAAAGCGTCCGGAAGGCCGCGTGGCATTGGAAGGTATCCCCGCCG
Organism: Phyllobacterium sp.; assembly: GCA_031430295.1. Lineage (GTDB taxonomy): Bacteria > Pseudomonadota > Alphaproteobacteria > Rhizobiales > Rhizobiaceae > JANMEX01. The sequence continues at coordinate 5,751 of JANPBE010000217.1, read as the reverse complement.
GTTTCACCAGTGCGATGGATACTGAATATAAAAAGCTCGCCGAAATCGGCAAGCGCTACCCCGTCGAAGGCCGCGAACATGATCTTGGCCATGGCGACGTGGTTATTGCTGCCATAACCTCTTGCACCAACACATCAAACCCGAGTGTCTTGATCGGCGCTGGCCTCTTGGCCCGCAACGCGCTCGCCAAGGGTTTGAAAACCAAGCCATGGGTGAAAACATCACTGGCTCCTGGCTCACAAGTTGTGGCGGATTACTTGGCAAACTCCGGTCTGCAAAAGGATTTGGATAAGCTCGGTTTCAATCTGGTGGGCTTTGGCTGCACTACTTGTATTGGTAACTCAGGCCCGCTGCCGGAAGAAATATCCCGTACAATCAATGACAAAGGCCTGATTGCCGCTGCCGTTCTTTCTGGCAACCGCAACTTTGAAGGCCGTGTGTCACCGGATGTGCAGGCAAACTATCTGGCATCTCCGCCACTGGTTGTCGCCCATGCTTTGGCCGGAACTGTCTGCAAGGATCTGACCAAGGAGCCACTTGGCACCGATAAAAAGGGCAACCCAGTTTACCTCAAAGACATCTGGCCAACCTCCAAGGAAATTCAGGAGTTCATCGCCAAATATGTGACGAAGAAGATTTTCGCTGAAAAGTACAAGGATGTCTTTAAGGGCGATAAGAACTGGCAGAAGGTCAAGGTGCCTGCTGGCCAGACTTATGAGTGGGATGACAAGTCCACCTATGTGCAAAACCCGCCGTATTTTGTCGGCATGGCCAAGGCTTCGGGCTCGGCATCAGACATTAAGGGCGCGCGCGTTCTTGGCCTGTTCGGCGATAAGATCACCACCGATCATATATCACCAGCTGGTTCCATCAAGGCAGCCTCGCCTGCTGGCAAATATTTGTCCGACCATCATGTGGCTGTGGCAGATTTCAACCAATACGGCACGCGCCGTGGCAATCACGAGGTGATGATGCGTGGCACATTCGCCAACATCCGCATTCGCAACCATATGCTGGGCGCAAATGGCAAGGAAGGCGGCTACACCTTCCACTTCCCGTCAAAGGAAGAAATGTCGATCTATGATGCGGCCATGAAGTACAAGGCCGAAGGCGTGCCATTGGTGGTTTTCGCTGGCATTGAATATGGCAACGGATCATCCCGTGACTGGGCAGCCAAGGGTACGAACTTGCTCGGCGTTCGCGCCGTTATCGCGCAGTCGTTTGAGCGTATCCATCGTTCAAACTTGGTCGGCATGGGCGTTGTGCCATTCGTGCTGGAAGACGGCACATCATGGCAATCGCTTGGCCTCAAGGGTGACGAGACCGTCTCAATTGATGGTATCGCCACCGCCAAGCCACGCCAGAAAATGACCGCTGTTGTCACATCCGGCGACGGCAAGGTTACGAACGTTCCCATCATCTGCCGCATCGATACGCTGGAAGAAGTCGCTTATCTCAAGAATGGCGGGATTTTGCAGTATGTTTTGCGGGATTTGGCGGCTTAAATAACATCTACCCTCTCCCTGTGTCTTCACAGGGAGAGGGTGTGAACATTGGCCCGCCGTTCAGCCCGCAAAAATGCTGACCGTTGAGCGAAAACTCGATAACCAAAGCCGCGCCTTCCGGCCCAAGCTATTATGTCCATTGTGCTTATGACTTTAGATCTTTTAAACGACGCTATGTAATGGTTGGTACCGTTCTCAGCCCGCGATGCGAACTATAAGAATGATTTGCTTGTGGAGCTCGTAGCTATAACATTCCCCGCCAATCCCATTGCCTATTCGCCAAACTCTTCAAACGCGGCGTAAAAGACGCGCGCGCGGTCAAACGGTAGTTGAATAGCGGCAGCCTGCGGATCGGGATTTTTCATCATCGCGGCCCAGCCTTCGTCCCGCGCAGCTTTGGAAGGCCACCGGACTATCCGCGAGACAATCGTTTCACTTTACTGCACTTGCAAGCGGTGTGAGCATGCCTTGCGGCCCTCTGCACCCCAACAGGCCGCTACTGACAGGGCTCAGGCCCGCATCGTCAACGCACCCATTTGCGTCGAATAGGTGTGGTAAGCAACTTCGCTTGTCGTGAATACGGGGCCAACAAACATCTCTAGAAAAGCCATCACCTTATCCTCTCCTGCCCTTTGGGTTGGCCACCACTCTCAGACTTCCAAGATCGTCTCGAAGCCACCGAAGATCATGCGCTTGCCATCAAACGGCGCAGGGTTTGCGCCGTGCTGCATTAGCGGATCTTGCATCAATACGCCCCACGCCTCATCGCGCACTTGTTTGGATGGCCATTTAATCCACGAAAAAACAATCGACTCATTGTCCTCGCGCTTCACGGCAAAAGTAAATGAAGTGAGCTTGCCCTCCGGCACATCCACGCCCCAGTTCTCCACCACCTCCAGCGCGCCATTTTTCTTGAAGAGCGCATTAATCTTGGTGGCCAAATCAAGGTAGGCCTGCTTGTCGACATTGGGGACAGGCACCACAAATCCATCAATGTAACTCATTATTTTTCTCCCAATTATGCCCTTTGACCAATCAGCGCGAACATCGCGCCCTGCGGGTCCTTGCATGGGGCAATCCATGTGCCACCCGGCACTTCATGCGGCTCCATAAGCACAGCGCCACCATTGTCTTTGACGCGGCTCGCAGCCGCACCAATATCACCAATAGAAAAATAATAGACCCATGTCGGCATTGGCGTACTATCCATTTTCTTCATCATGCCGCCCATGCCAAATCCTTCACTGGTTTCACCAAATGTCTGATAAATCCCCAATTCTGGCCCCATGTCATGGGCAGAACCCTTCTGCCATCCGAACAGGCCTGAATAAAACGCCCACGCCTCATCAAGATTGCCGCAATGCAGCTCGTTCCAACCAACATGGCCGTTGGCCATAAAGGGTACGGCAGGCATCGCCTCTCCGTTACCCTTAAACAAAATAAACCCCGCTCCATGCGGATCAGCAGCCACAGCAAAGCGCCCGACACTGGGAATATCCTGTGCCTCTTTCCAAATCTTGCCGCCAGCCTCCACCAGCTTAATGGCATAAGCATCGACATCATCGACGCCGATATAGCCCATCCACATGGGTGCCATGCCTTCGTTCTCAGCGGGTATTTGCATGATACCGCCAACTTGGCTGTCGCCTGCGTAGAGCAGCGTATAATCCATTCCCGGCATTTCGGACTCTTTCGCCTGCCAGCCAACAACATTGCAATAAAATGCTGCCGCCGCTTTCACGTCAGTCGTCATCACCTCGTGCCAAACAAACTTTGCAGCTATTTTTCTTACTCCGAATAATAATGTCCATTAGCGATGATTTGGATACCAAATTTTGAGTTTGTCAAATTCTCTGCACACAACCACTTCACCCACACGTGATTTTCTATTGAAAGCAAGACCCGTTAACTCTTGACCCAGCAGAAAGGTAATGTCGCATGACAAAGTTTTCGGTACTTGCCGCATCACTAATGATTTTATCGTCATCAGCATGGGCACAAAATGCGCCGATCAAAGGCGTGGTGGAACTATTCACGAGCCAAAGCTGCTCATCCTGCCCGCCGGCTGAAAAAGCGCTCGGCGAAATCATCAAGCGCGGCGATGTCATAGGTCTAGCGTTCCATGTGGACTATTGGAATTATCTGGATTGGAAAGATACATTCTCAAGCGCGGATTTCACCAAACGCCAGTATGACTATGCTACCAGCTTTGGCACATCACAGGTCTATACCCCGCAAATGATCGTCAACGGCCTAGAAAGCGTAAAAGCTGGCTCGCCTAATGCTGTTTTCTCCAAAATGGACGAATTGCAAAAGTCAGCGCTACCCGTTGCCGTTTCGGCAAGCGTCGAAGGCAACCACCTTAACATTGATGCTGGTAACGGTACCGGCGAGGCAAATCTTGTGCTCGCCATTTTTGACGCCAAAGAATCAATCGATGTGTTGCGCGGCGAAAATGCAGGTGTCACAATTGTCAACCACAATGCCGTCACTTCAGTGCGTACAGTTGGCATGTGGAAGGGCAGCAGGATGAGCATTGAACTTCCCGCCAAGGAATATTTGCGCGAAAAGGGCTATGGTTGCGCAGTACTGCTGCAACGCCAGACGAAAAACGGCACGCCGGGCGAAATCATCGGTGCAGCCTATATTCCGGGGCTTGGTAGTTAAAAAAAAGACCGGGCACATACGCCGCCCGGCTACAATCATCAAATTGTGTACCTGAGTGGTCCAGTCAGCCTTAACGCCGAGGGCGGGGGGCTTGGGGTTCGGCAGCCAAGTTAGACTGGACCGTCTCAGGCAACATAGACATGGTCGGGTCCAAATCTGGCGGCGGTTGGGCCAAATTGCGGCATCTTCGTGGCGCTCAATCACCCTTTGCAACAGTGTGTGACGATAAGTTGAACTATCTGACAGGTCGTTGACAGGCGTAATTCAAACCCTCCGAAGGTTAGAGCGAATGCTGAAAGCAATGAGTGGCATGAATGGATAGCAAAATCCTCGGCAGAACACGTTCACACTGGCGATTAGAGGCTTGCCAAAACCACTTTGCCGGTTCACCTTTGTAATGCACAACAAATTCAATGGAACATGCGGATGGAAGACAGTGGATTGAGGCCGGATCCCGAAGCGCGAAATGTGATTTCCTTTGACGCGTCAGCTGCGATGCGAATGGAAATGCCGGTCATGTTTGACCGCAAAGAGCTTAATCTCATTCTCAATCTATATTCAAAAATGGTTGGCGCGGGTGAGTGGAAAGACTACGCTATCGACAGCATGAAAGACTGCGCCGTGTTTTCAGTTTTTCGCCGCGCAACGGAAACACCATTGTTTCGCATTGAGAAAACTCCTAAATTAGCCCGCAAGCAAGGCGCATTCAGCGTGGTCAATGCTAATGGTCTCATTCTCCAACGCGGGCATGAACTGGGTTTGGTTTTGAGGATTTTTGATAAAACACTGAAGCTGGTTCAAGGTTAGATCATTTCAACACCTTCCAATCACTGGCCGGAAACGTCGCTGTATCCGGCAGCATCTCCGCTCCACCATTCATCGCATATTGCATCATTACGGTGTCAACCCACTGACCGAACTTGAAGCCGGATCCCTCGATAGTGCCGGCATGACGAAAACCCAAACTTGCATGTAGCGCTACCGAACCCTTGTTGCCTTTGCCATCCCCAATCACCGCCACCATTTGATGAAAGCCAAGCGCAGTACAAAGTTCGATGAGATGCGCCAACAGTGCTTTGCCGATGCCCTTGCCCTTGGCTTCGGGCGCTACATAAATCGAATCCTCAATCATCCAACGATAGCCTGGCCGCGTGCGAAATGGCGAGGCATAAGCATAGGCCAAAATAACGCCGCCCTCTTCGGCCAAAATCCATGGAAACCCATTGCCGGTATTGGTTGAAAACCGCCGCGCCAACTCCGCCTCGTCCGGCGGGTCAAGCTCATATGAACCCGTGCCATGCAGCACAGCGTGCTCATAAATCGAGTGCATATCAGCAATATCGGCAAGCGTGGCGGGGCGTATATTCATCGCAAAGTCTCCATAGACATTTCGTAGCGATAACCACGCCCTGCCGCAAACAAAAAAGGCGGCCCGAAATGAACTGACCCCCGAAAGTTGGACACCAACTTTCGGGGTTTTCCATGAGCAAATATGGGTTTGAGTTCAAAGTTTCGGTGGCTGAGCGCTATCTTGTTGGTGATTTGGGTTACGAGGCTGTTGGCCACTTGTTTGGCGTTC
>JANPBE010000216.1:0-1710 GCA_031430295.1 Phyllobacterium sp. | reverse complement strand
GACAACGGCTGCGCGGCTTTCCGCCTTGTATCTTGTGCTGTTTACCGTGTGTGCATTGGCGCTGGTTGCCTATATGACTGGCGAATCCGCACGCTTTCTCGTCAATCAAACTCAAAGCACTGTTAACGACGAAATTACTGACCTAGCGCAGATCTACTCCCGTGCTGGACTACCAGGATTGGTCCGCGCCATTGACCGCCGGTCTCGTGCTCCAGGTGCCAATTTATATCTTATTGCTGATAGCACGGGCCGTGTTTTGGCTGGTAATGTCGGTGAAATTGACGGTGCAATTCTGGCGCGGGAAGGCTGGACGAAAGAACCATTCCTTTATCAGCGCTACTCTGAAGACAGTATGGACATTCCCAAAAGTGATGGTGCTGAGCGTTTTCATCACGCCTTGGCCCATGTTTTTATTCTTCCCAATCAAATGCGCATTTTGGTAGGTCGTGACTTGGGCGAACCGGAGCGTTTCAAGAAAATCGTGCAACGCGCTCTATCGTTGGCCTTGGCCATGATGGGTATTGGGGCGCTGCTAATCTGGTATTTTGTCGGGCGTCACGCGCTGCGGCGCATTGATGGGGTCTCCACCGCAAGCCGCCGGATTATGAGTGGTGATTTGACCGGACGCTTGCCGGTGACAGGTTCGGGCGACGAATTTGACCGGTTGGCGGACAATCTCAACCAGATGCTTGGCCGGATTTCTAACTTAAATGATGGTTTGAAGCAGGTTTCTGACAATATCGCCCATGATTTAAAAACGCCGCTTACACGACTGCGCAACCGTGCGGATGCGGCACTTTCGACCAAGCAGACCACCAGAGAATACCGCGCGGCGCTGGAGGATATGATCGGGCAATCTGACCAGCTTATCCGCACTTTCAATGCAATATTGATGATTTCGCGCCTAGAAGCAGGCTATTCCAGCGAAAGCATGGCGCAGGTTGATTTGTCGGCAATAACGGCGGATGTGGTGGAGCTTTATGAGCCGCTGGCGGAAGAGGCGGATATAAGCTTATCGGCGAATATTACACCAAAAATTCTGATTTCTGGCAACCGCGAACTACTCAGCCAGACGCTTTCCAACATCATCGACAACGCACTGAAATACGCCCGAACTGAGCGCGGGAACGCAACGGTAATCGTACGGGCGGCGCACGAGCTGGGTAGGCCACTCGTTGAAGTCTGTGACACGGGACCAGGCATACCCCAAGAGGACCGCGAGCGTGTTACAGAGCGTTTTGTGCGTCTCGAAAAAAGCCGCAGCGAGCCAGGATCTGGTCTTGGACTTTCGCTTGCCAAAGCGGTGATGAAACTTCACAAAGGTGAAATGCGGATTGACGCGAACGAGCCGCAAGGTCTCAAAGTATCGCTGCTCTTTCCCAAGGGTAGCGCAGACGAAAAGTAGAAGGCGGCGTGATGGAAAATTGGTTCGGAGCTGAGCCCCAAGACCTCCTCGCACTTGATGCCAAAGCAGCCAGCTCATATTTGAAAGACTTAGGTCTTCGCGCCAAAGAAGAAAATTTGCCGCGTCTCACCGACCTTGCAAAATCCAAGTCGCAGCTTTCAATGTTCCTCGGCGCGGTGCTTGACCTCTCACCATTTTTGCGTAGTGCAGCACTCATCAATCCGATCATTTTAGATCGGCTATTTGATACGTCGGCGATTCAACGCATCGAGACTCTCATCGAGGCCATGCCAGCGTTCGGACTA
>JANPBE010000215.1:0-3230 GCA_031430295.1 Phyllobacterium sp. | reverse complement strand
CCTACAGCTGCAAAAGGCATTGAAGAAAACCATCATCTTCGTGAGCCATGATCTCGAAGAAGCGCTGAAAATCGGCAACACCATCACTATCATGGAGAGTGGCCGCATCGTCCAATCCGGACGCCCGGAAGACATCGTGCTGCGCCCTGCCAATGATTATGTCCGCGAGTTTATCTCCAACGTGAACCCGTTATCCGTGCTGACAGCATGGAACGTCATGCGCAATGTCAGCGAGCTGGAACAAGAAAAAGACGGCTGGGTCTGGCTAGACCGCCGCAAAACCACCCGCTTCAAACTAGATAAAAGCGGTCACGTTATCGACGCCGAATCCAACGGAAAAAAATCGCAATGGGTATCCTGCGCAGAAGTCGAAAATGAATTCACAGGCTCGTCCAACCCGGTCTTCTGGGCTACGCCGGGCACAAACCTGCGCACCGTCATGCTCGCCATGCACAAAAGCCAAACCGCACCTGTGGCGCTGTTTGATGAGACGTCAAAGTTTGTGGGCTCGATTGGGATCAGGGACTTGTTGCAAGCGGTGTTGAGACGCGAAAGTTGAATTACCAAGACGGGCAAGTTGTCAGGATAGGAGATAAGGTTCTTCTGGGCGAAGATGAAGGTGTAGTCGTGTTTTCGATTGATACGGATGAGTTTTCAGTAGAGTTCCCGAAAGATGATTGGGTGTACTTGGGCAAAGGCGTCATGTTTCAAACATTGGGAATGGGACTAGTATTTCAGGAGGAAAGTTCAACTGATCTTGAACTTGTTCAAAGAGCGCAGATCAACAACGCACACTGAGGTAATTGCCATAACGTACTTGATGTTGTACATACGTTCATGCGCACAACATCCTTCACCAATCTCCGCAAAAATCTCGCTGCCGAAATTGACAGCGTGAACGATGACCACGAGCCTATCATCATAACCCGCGATGGCGGTAAGCCGTCTGCGGTCTTGATGTCGCTGGAGGATTTCGCGTCTTGGCAAGAAACTAACTATTTGTTGAAGTCACCCGCAAATGCGTCACGCCTCCTCAAAAGCATCCTAGAACTTGAAGCAGGCAAAGGTGTTGAGAAGGCATTGAGTGAGTGAAAATTGTTTTCACTGAAACAGCATGGGCAGATTATCTTCACTGGCAACAGACTGATCCAAAATTGCTGCTACGCCTGAATGCTTTGATAAAGGAATGCTGCCGCACACCGTTTTCCGGCATAGGAAAACCAGAACCGTTGCGTGGTGACCTTAAAGGCTGGTGGTCTAGGCGCATAGATCTGGAACATCGCTTAGTGTATAATTTTGCCGAAGATCGTTTGATGATCGCGCAATGCAGGTATCACTATTGAAATTGACTTTTCAACACCCTGCGCCAGCTTCAGTGCTTACATAGTATTCTAAAACATATCTGGAACCACAGTGCCAACAACTCCCACTGCCCCGCTCGATCCCGCTGATCTCTCGCGCATCATTGAAATGGCGTGGGAGGATCGCACGCCGTTTGATGCTATCAAGCATGGATTTGGCATCAACGAAGCAGCGGTAATCCTGTTGATGCGCGCCAATCTAAAGCCAAGTTCGTTCCGGCTGTGGCGAAAACGCGTCCATGGCCGCGCAACAAAGCACCAGCAACGCACATCGCCAGATGCCACCCGCGCTTATTGCCCGACGCAGTACAAATATAAGAGCTAATTCACTAACCAGTAAACTATTAGCTAAACTTGTCCGCGCTTTGCATGTCGCGCAATGCCTACAATTCGTTCAGTGCGCACAAGAAGCCCTCACAACCGAAAACGCTTGCGATACTCCGCCGGACTAACAGCCAATGCTTTCCTGAAATGATACCGCATAGCTTCCGCCGCACCGAAGCCGGACACATCCGCAATTTGATCCAATGACGAGTCCGTTGTTTCCAATAACAAGCATGACCGCGCTACGCGTTCTTGTATCAGCCACTGCATCACGGCAACGCCCGTAAAAGCCTGAAAGCGCCGCTGAAATGTGCGTTCGGACATGCCAGCCAGAACCGCCATACCGGCGATGGTGTGGCTCTTGCCAATCGTCAAACGTATCATTTCCATCAACTCAGAAAGCCGATGCCCGGTATTTGTTTTCGGCATGGGCTGCTCGATAAACTGCGTCTGATCGCCCTGCCGATGGGCGTGCATCACAAGCCTCCGCGCAACGGTATTGGCAATCTTCGGGCCATAATCACGGCGCACAATGTGCAGACAGGCATCAATGCCCGCAGAACTACCTGCTGAGGTAATAATATCGCCCTCATCGACATAAAGCTCATTGGGTAATAGCTGCACATCAGGAAACTTAGCGCGGAAATCCTCGGCATAGCGCCAGTGTGTGGTGGCCCGCCGCCCTTCGAGAACGCCTGATGCCGCCAGCACATAAACGCCGGAACACACCGAAACCAGCCGCGCGCCACGCTTATGCGCAGCTCTTATCACATCGCATATAGCTTCGGGCACCGGCTCGTCCTTGCCGCGCCAGCCCGGCACTACAATGGTGTCCACTATTTCAATCTCACTCAAACGCCCCATAACCGTAAAACTAAGCCCGCCCGCCGCGCGCAGCGATGTGCCTTCAAGTGATACTGACGTGACATCGTAAAGATAGCCGCCAACTTCTGGCCGGAACAACCCAAACACCTCCGCCACAATGCCATATTCAAACGTGCACAGCCCGTCATAGGTCAATATCGCCACGCTACGTTTGACATTAGCATTTGCTGATTCCGGAATTGGCATCATTTCCCCTTTATTTGGCGCAATCCGAACTGGCAGAATTTCATTGTTAGCGCGATATATGCCACATCAACTTAGGAGATAATGATGGAACGTCAACAAGAATTACTCGCAGCTGTGCAACTCTATTTCGATGCGCTTTACTTTTGCGATACCAAAATGCTGAATGCCATTTTCCACGAAACATCGAGCCTTTTCGATGCCGACAATGGCAAGCTGTTTGTTGAACCCATCAAAAGTTTCAGTGATGATGTAGGCCAGCGCACCTCGCCAGCCAGCAAGGGCCAGACCCGCGAGGATGAAATCCTCATGGTGGATTGGCTCTCGCCCATCAGCGCCACGGTAAAAATCCGCCTCCGCGCCCACAAGGATGTGTTTGTCGATCATCTGGGCTTTGTGAAGGGCGAAGACGGCTGGAAGATTGTTTCCAAGGTATGGCATTTGGAAAGGGTAGTTGAGACCACTTAGACATCGCAG
>JANPBE010000214.1:0-15576 GCA_031430295.1 Phyllobacterium sp. | reverse complement strand
AAGCCGCCAAGGGGCAAGGTTTGGCGGAACTATTCATTTTCTATGACGCAATAAGGACTTTTATGAAAATGTATTTTTAGTATCAATAGTCAGTTAGCCCATTGAAAAACAACTTTCCGTCATTCCGGACAAGCGAAGCGCAGATCGGGAATCCAGAGCCGAGGGGACACGAAATATTTCTTCAACGGCCCGATTTTCTTTCGTTTGCACCCAACTAACCACCCTCACACATCTGGATACCCGGTTCCGCTTCGCGGCCCGAGTATGACGAAACTGAATTAGCAATTGAGATGAGCGGGTTTGGGCTTACAGAAATTTTGAGCCGGACCTTGGTTTTCCAAGTGCCCGGCTCCCCCTCTGGACACCGCAAGCGCCACGGACGGGGCGCGCTCACGGTGACAGAACTGTTGCGGCGAGTTACGGCCTCTGCCGCCCTATCGCTGCTGGTAAAATCTTAAAGAGCACCGGGCCAGCGTTTTGCGGCGACCGGTGCTCTTGGTGTTTATCCCGGCAGATATAGACTGTATGCTTTTTGCAGCGCACACAAGTTTTATTTTTGTATTTTTCAATGTTTTCAATGGCTTGCACGAAAAATAAGCAATTGCATTTTATCGTGCAGGTGTTTTGAACTGAATTTGTGCAGTTGACTAATGCGTAAGCGTAAAGCAATTATGCCAAGTTGAGGAGATCCAGATGTTCGCGCAAACCAGTCATATGTTGTCACCGTCGGGCGCTAACCTTTGTGTGTATTATGAACCGGCGCAGGGGACGCCACGTGGAATCATTCAGATAAATCACGGACTGGCCGAACATGCGGCGCGCTACGCCCGCTTTGCAAAATTCCTCAGCGCCAAGGGTTTTCATGTTTATGCGCACGACCATCGCGGCCATGGCAAGATGACACTACCGGGAGTTTCGCTCGGAAGTTTTGCCAAAGGCGAAGGCTGGCAGTTGGTTTTGGATGATACATTATTCATGCGCGAAACCGCGCGCGCCAACCATCCAATTTTTCCCCTCATCGTTTTTGGCCATTCCATGGGCGGTCTCATTGCCATGAACTCCCTGATCCGCGACCCGCAGAACGTCACCGCGGGCGCCATCTGGAACTGCAATTTCTCCGCCGGACTTTTAGGCCGCGTCGGCCAAGGCATTTTGGCGGTAGAGCGCATGTTGCTTGGCTCGGATGTTCCCTCCGTCATGTTGCCAAAACTCACTTTCCAAGATTGGGCAAAGAAAGAAACTGACGGCCGCACGCCATTCGACTGGCTTTCCCGCGACAAGGCCGAGGTGGACCTTTATGTTCACGACCCGCTCTGTGGCTGGGATGCATCGGTGGGCATGTGGCAAGACGTATTCCGCATGATTTTCCACGGCGCGGATAATCGCAACTTCACAAAGCTGCACAAGTCCATCCACCTGCACCTGCGCGGCGGCGGCCATGATCCCGCAACAGATTTTTCCAAAGCCACCAAAGCGCTATCAGACCGCATCGTCAAAATGGGCTTCACCAATGTTGCGACGGTGATTGGCCCCGATAACCGGCACGAATGCCTGAATGATATAAACCGCGACGAGGTGATGAGCGAGTTTAGCGATTGGCTGGAGCGGGTTGCGCCGTGAGAATAAACTCAACGAGGTCTAGTCATATCCACGTCTCTGGCTTTGAAATCGTGCCACCATTTTCAAGTTGAATTGAGGAGGGGAACTGCGACTTCGCTAGATGGCCGGGCCTTATGTGCAGATAAAACGACGCGACATTTATGAGGCTTTGTGTTGGATATTTGACGGGAACGAACAGCCCCACCCGCTTTCCTGCCTCATGCACCGCAATTCGTATTGGCTCCACTAGGTCAGAATCATTTGTAATAACAATTGCCACATCGAAAGCGTCGATAAAGGCATCGCGGACTAGGTGGACACCTAGGTTTACATCGCTACCCTTCTCTTCGCTTTTGACAACTCGCACAACATTTGGAGCTGGTTGGTTCCATTGATAATCGCTTGGCTTTGCTTGCGCCGGCTGCGCTAGCGGCATCCACGGCTCAGAAATCATAAAACTTCCCTCGTGAACCGCTATTTCAGGCACCGTGCCAAGAGCATATAGATAAATCGCTTGTCGTGCTGGTGCATTAGGATCATGCGCTCTCGATGATACGCGAGCGATGTAATAATTCACCCTTGTGATATTGTGTTCCGCATTCAACATTTCGCGTGTCAACAAAAGCGGATTCAGCCACTTCATCGCAGGGCGGGCTTTCAACATGCGATAATAAAGATTGAAGCCATCAATATATACGACCGTGCGCATCACATCGCGCTCGAAAAGCAAAGGCCACCGCAGAGTTTCCTCCACAATGGCCTTTGAGCCCACAGCAAGCTGCGGGTGGGTGATGAAAAAAAGTATAGAATTAGAGGCACAAAAAGTCAATCTCACATTCCCGCCTGCTAACCTGCCAGTTTCATTTTGCCGTGTGTAAACCACAACAATTTTTCACAGTCTGAGCATAATGACAACCATAATACAACCATTGGTTAATACAATTAGATTGCACCGTGACTCCCCCCACCAACCTTGCTATCAAACCTCAACCTCTCCAAATCAATGGATCCCCCTTTATGTCCAATGCACCCCTAAAAGGCGTCCGCGTCCTCGAACTTGCCCGCATTCTCGCTGGCCCTTGGGCAGGCCAAACGCTGGCGGACCTTGGAGCAGATGTTATTAAGGTAGAAAACCCCGGCAGCGGCGATGACACCAGAGGCTGGGGCCCACCCTTTATTACCGGCGAGGATGGAGCAAATTTAGGCGCTGCCTATTATCATGGCGTCAACCGCAACAAGCGCTCGGTGACCGCTGATTTGAAGACCACCGAAGGCCAAGACTTTGTGCGCCGTCTTGCTGCGCAGTCAGATATTTTTATTGAAAATTTCAAATTTGGCGGGCTGGATAAGTATGGGCTGGACTATGCCAGCCTCGCCAAACTCAACCCGCGCCTGATTTATTGCTCGGTTACTGGCTTTGGCCACACGGGGCCATACGCCTCGTTTGCGGGCTATGATTTTATCATCCAAGGCATGTCCGGTCTTATGTCCATAACAGGCGAAGGCGATCGCCAGCCCATGAAAGTGGGCGTTGCGGTGGCCGATCTTTTTACCGGTGTCTATTCCGTGGTCGGCATTTTGGCCGCGCTGCGCCATGCCGAGAAAACCGGCCAAGGCCAGCACATCGACATGTCCCTCTTAGATACGCAGGCTGGCGTACTCGCCAATCAGAATATGAACTACCTCGCCACCGGCGTTTCGCCCAAACGCATCGGTAACGAGAACCCCAACATCGTGCCCTATGAAGTGGTGCCAACTTCCGACGGTCATCTAATTTTGGCGGTTGGCAATGATGGCCAGTTTGCGCGCGCCTGCAAAATATTGGGGCTTGATGATCTGCCGCAAGACGAGCGCTTCGTGAGCAATGAGACCCGCGTGATGAACCGCGTCGCGCTGCGCCCGTACATCACGGACCAGACGATGAAGTTCACCCGCGCCGCGCTGCTCACTGCGTGCGAGGCAAACGCTGTTCCTGCTGGAACCATCAATACCATCGGCGACATGTTTGACGACCCGCAGGTGAAAGCTCGTGCGCTACGAGTTGATCTTGAGGACAGTGAAGGCAACTCCATCCCCGGCGTGCGCACGCCGATCATGATGTCGCAAACGCCGCTGCGCTATGACACCCCCTCGCCCAAATTGGGCGAACATCAGGCGGAAGTTTTAGCGGATTTGGAAGTTTGGGAGCGCGGCTGAGGTCCGCATGCGCTTCGTTTCATCGGCGTACGCATTCCGCGCTGTTTTCGGGCTGTTGGCGCACTCACTTCGTATCATCTTCGGGCGTTCGGCGACCGCTTCTCGACCATGTTAAATCACGCCTTTGCCCCTTTCGCGGCACTGCCGAATCCCGCTATAAACTGCCATGGCTATTTCCCAACTTTCCGAAACCATCATCAACCAGATCGCCGCTGGCGAGGTCATTGAGCGGCCAGCCAGCGTTGTGAAAGAGCTGGTTGAGAATGCGCTCGATGCTGGCGCGGGCAAGGTTACGATTGTCACGGCGGGCGGCGGGCTGTCGCTTATTCGGGTCACGGATGACGGCTCGGGTATCGCGCCGAACGAGCTACTTTTGGCGGTTTCGCGGCACTGCACGTCTAAGCTCACGAATGATATTTTAGACATTCGCTCGCTCGGTTTTCGCGGTGAGGCGCTGCCTTCTATCGGGTCAGTGTCCAGTCTCACCATCACCTCGCGCACCGCAAGTGCCGATAACGGCATGGAAATTTCCGTTCATGGGGGCAAAATTTCGGGGCCAAAACCTGCTGCCAGCCAGCGCGGGTGCCAAGTTGAAGTGCGGGATTTATTCTTCAATATTCCGGCGCGTTTGAAGTTTATGAAGGGCGAACGGGCAGAAAGTTCAGCGATAACCGATGTCGTCAAACGCATAGCCATCGCCTTTCCCCATGTGCGTTTTGAGCTATCGGGACCGGACCGGCAGAGCCTTATTCTCACGGGAAACGATGAACAAATATTGCCCTCGCCGCGCCGGATTGGCGATGTGGTGGGCACCGAATTCATTGATAATGCTATACAAATTGACGCTTTGCGCGAAGGGGTGACCCTTAAAGGGCTTGTCAGCCTGCCGTCGTATAACCGTGCGTCCGCGACGCAACAATTCGCCTATGTTAACGGCCGTCCGGTCAAAGACAAGCAGATAGCCGGAGCTATTCGCGCCGCCTATATGGATGCCATGGCGCGGGACCGCCATGCGGTTGTTGCCCTGTTTATTGAGCTGGAACCGGGTTTGGTGGACGTCAATGTGCATCCTGCGAAGGCTGATGTGCGGTTTCGCGATCCGGGATTGGTGCGCGGGTTAATCATCGGCGCAATCCGAGAGGCGCTGCATAAGTCCGGTATTCGCGGCGCTACCACGGGAGCGTCTGGGATGATGGATGCGTTTCGGGGTGGCGGGTCATGGAGCCAGCAGCCGGCCCGCCAAAACTGGTCGCCGGCACAGTCACCCTATGCCCCGCAAGGCTTTGAAGAAACAGCGCAATCTGCCTTTGACCATGTTGCAAGCCCAAGCGCTGACCTGCGCGTTGCACCAGCACCTGAACAATACTCAAGCTTCCCTCTTGGGGCAGCGCGGGCGCAGATTGCCAAAAATTACATCGTGGCGGAAAGCGGCGACAGCCTTATCGTTGTTGACCAACACGCTGCACACGAGCGCCTTGTCTATGAGGCTTTGAAGGGCGCGATGGCGACACGGGCGCTGCCGTCTCAGCTTTTGCTGATCCCCGAAATCGTCGATCTACCCGCCGATGATGCCGAGCGTTTAGCCGTGCAAGCGCCGCAGTTTGAGCGCTTTGGCCTGATGCTGGAGCGCTTTGGTCCGGGCGGCATTGCGGTACGTGCCACGCCTTCCATGCTGGGTACAATTGATGTGCCCGCGCTTATCCGCGACTTGGCCGATGAGCTTGCGGACCAAGATGCCAGCGATAGTTTGGCGCTGCGGCTAGATGCGATTGCGTCCCGCATGGCCTGCCATAGTTCGGTGCGTTCGGGCCGCGTTCTGAAGCCTGAGGAAATGAATGCGCTGCTGCGCCAAATGGAGGCGACGCCCGGCTCCGGCACCTGCAATCACGGCCGCCCGACTTTTATCGAATTAAAACTTTCGGATATTGAAAGACTGTTTGGAAGAAAGTAAACAATGTCTTAATGTAATGTTTCATGAGTGGCATTGGAGTGTGTGATGAATAGATTGCTTGGCTTTGTAACTTTGAGCGTTATGGTTCTGGTTTCATTTGGTGCGTCTGCTGAAATCATCAATTTGCATCAAAAGGACAAGGCAATTTCGCCAACGATTATCCGCGGTGCGCCCGTTCGCTGCGATGGTTCCGGCCCGCTGATTATCCATGTTAACGATGCGTTAAAGAACAGTGAAACTTGTGTTCCCCAAGTGCGTGTTGCGCGTGATAAGGCACAGGTCATCACGCAGAATGTTGTTGTTTACTTCAATAATTTCCGCCATCACGGACATAGGTCAGGCGACTGGAATGAATAAATTTGAACGTGGCGGCTCGGGCGAAGCGCGGGTTCGCTACTTAGATGCTGACTTTCAAGTTGCCTCGCCGGGCAGCTATGTGGTGTGCGCTGTCACCGGTCAGCACATCCCGCTTGATGAGTTAAAGTACTGGTCCGTTGCTTGGCAAGAGCCTTATGTGGACGCTGCCGCTTCGCTTGAGCGCGAGTTGGAGCGAAACCCTGGTCTTCGCAGACGAGGCTAAAAACTCTTTAGAATCAAGGTTATTTAAGCATCCGGCGACGGAAATTTTCCAACGCTTGCTCGATGATACGAGTCGGCACGTCCGCTTGGTCGAACACCATCTCGACCTTGAAAACCAGCGCGGCATCCAGCACCGCGCGCGCCGTTTCACTACCGCGGGCAAGCCGCATGGCGTCCTTCTCGGTGGTCACCAAAATCAAATCTCCGGCTTGCGCCGTCTGGTGCAGTTCGCGCAATTCATCGTCGGCGAATTGATGGTGATCGGGATAGGTGCGGGCTAAAGAGATTGTTGCGCCGGTTCCTGCCAAGCTCTCAAAGAACTTTTCAGGGTCGGCAATACCGGCAAAAGCCAGCACACGCTTGCCGCTAAGATTGAGCTTTTTCGGCGGCATGGCTTTGGCGATATAGACGGGCTTTGCCGCCTTTGCCGCTTGGCGCACAATGGTTGAGGCCGCATCGCCAGAGCCGCTTACCAGTAGCGCATCTATACGTCGCAGCTGCGGTACAACAGGCGCGCGCAGCGGGCCACCTGGAATAACATGGCCGTTGCCGATGCCACGACGGGCATCGACCACCACCAAATTATAGTCACTTACCAAGCGCACACTTTGAAAACCATCATCCATGATGATGAAATCACAGCCAGCGTCCTTGAGCAGTTTTGCCCCCGCTAAACGGTTTGGCGACACAGCAACCGTCGCGTAGTGCGCAATGAGCAATGGCTCGTCGCCAACATGCTTGGCCAAATCATGGGCGGCATCGACAATTTTCGCGCCGGAATTTGAGCCACCATAACCCCGTGAAAGAATGCCGGGGGTTAGTTTCATGCGCGTTGCAGCAGCGGCGATGGCCAGCGATGTTGGCGTTTTTCCGCCACCACCAACGGTCAAATTACCCACACAAACAACAGGCAGGTCAATTGCTGGCGGGTTCGCACGTTGCATCCGGCGCGAGGCAACCCAGCCGTAGAGTGCTGATACGGGTATCAAAACCCGTGCCCGCCAATCTGTTTTTTCCCACCAGAAGGGAGGGGCTTCAGAAGCCATCAGCGGCGCTCCGTTAGACGATCCAATCGCGCTTTTACGATCAGCGGCTGGATAAATGGTTCGAGTGCAGAGATGGTTTTATCAAGTGCCCCGTGCATCTCGGCAACAGAGCGAAGGCCTGCATCAATCATCTTCCCACGCACTTCATGGTTGGACAGAAGATAGCTCACCGCGCCCGCCAACATGTCCTTGTCTTTGATGAGCTTAGCGTTGCCATCGGCTATCAGACGTTTGTAGCTATCGCGAAAATTTTGGACATTTTGACCGGATAATACAGCTGTTCCCAGTACTGCCGGTTCAAGCGGGTTCTGCCCACCAGTGCCGGTTAAGGAGCGCCCAACAAAGGCAATTTCAGTGAGCCGCAAATAGAGGCCCATCTCGCCGATGCTATCGCCAATATAAACTTGCGTATCGGCCTTTATCGATTCATTCAAGCTGCGCCGCGCCACGCGTAGGCCCTTGGCCACAAGCGCAGATGCAATAGCACCTGCCCGATCTGGATGTCGTGGCACAATGATCGTAACTAGCTTCGGATGGCGCTTTTCCACCATAATATGCACGTCGCCAGCAATTGCCTCTTCGCCCTCGTGAGTGGAAATTGCCGCCCAAGTCGGGCGTCCCGCGATCATCGACACAAAGCTGGAAACCTCTTTTGCATTCGCTGGCGGCGGCACAGTGTCCGCTTTCAAATTGCCAGAAACAGAGACCGGTCGCGCACCAAGTTCGCTGAAACGCTGCCCGTCAACGTCTGACTGAGCAATAACATGCGACAGGTTTTCAAACAGCGCTTCGGCCAAATAGCTCCGGCGTTTCCAAGCGGCAAAGGAGCGATCCGACAGGCGGCCATTGACCAATACTTGCGGCACGCGGCGTGCACCAAGTTCCAATATTGTCATGGGCCAAATTTCAGACTCGGCGATGAGCGCAAGATCCGGCTTCCAAAATGATAGAAAATTGCTCACCGCCGGTTTGAAATCCAACGGCACATATTGGTGAATAACTAAGTTTCCAAGACGTTCCTGGCTGAGTTTGGCGGACGTCACTGTGCCCGTTGTCAAAACAATATGGATACCTTTGCCCGCGATGTAGCGGATGAGCGGGATCATGGCCGAGGTTTCACCAACGCTGGCTGCGTGCACCCACACCAGTGGACCGGCAGGGCGAGCGATTGCAGATTTGCCATAACGCTCGCCGCGCCGCGCATGTTCCTCTTTGCCCTTGGTGGCACGTATCGCCAGATATGGCCCGACAATGGGATATATTGCTGCGCCTGCCCAACGGTAGGTCGTCAACATTGCCCGTGCCCAACGCTCGCTCATGGCTTTGGTTCTAGCAGTTTGAAGGCATTGGCGGTGGCTTCATTCAAGCGTTTTGTTAGCTCTTGGCGCAGAGCTTCCATCGTTGCATCATCCGCATCCTGCGGCACATAAAGCGGCGGCGATGAAAACGCGGCGGCGCGACCAAATGGCAAGTTGATTGTTGTTTTATCCCACGTTTTTTCCAGCACTTTGCGGCGACTGGAGGCATAGGCAGCGGCGATGATCGGGCGTCCGGATATCTTGGCCAGTGTGATGACGCCCAGCCCGGCCTCACGCGCGGTACTCTTAGAAATATCAGCAATCATCACCACGGACTTTGCCTGATCCAAGGCTCTTTTCAAGGACAAAAGCGCGCGGGCACCACCCTTTTCGGCCATGCGGGAAGGCTCGCGACCACCAGACCCACGGACGGTTTCAAACCCAAACTTTTCAACAATTTTGGCGTTTAGTTCAGCGTCTGCACTCTTTGAAAAAAGCGCAACCGCTTTAGCGTTATTAGGCGCAAGGAATGGTGCCATCACATGTTGACCGTGCCAGAAGGCCACGATCATGGGTGAATTTTGGGCGTAAACTTCATCGGGATTATGAGAGCCCTCAACGCGCGGATTGGTCCAATTTATGAAGCGCAATCCGCCAGTGATGAGTGATACCAAAAGTCCTGCAAACCATGGCTGTGCCTTTACATAAATGCGCAAACGCATCCAAGTCTTGCGCATCCACGTCTTGCGCGCCGGGGTCGGTCCGCTTTGTTGAGTACCGGCCATTGCGTCTTGATCCGTCCGGATGTTCAATGACCAATGCCTTTGCCCGGCTCCAAGAACCGGTGCATGTGGACTACGAAATAGCGCATATGGGCATTATCGACGGTCATTTGCGCCTTGGCCTTCCACGCTAGCGAGGCGGACGCGTAGTCTGGATAGATGCCGACAATATCGAGTTTTGAGACGTCGCGAAACTCAGTCCCGCCTAGCGTTGTCAATTCGCCGCCGAACACAAGGTGTAAGAGTTGTTTGGTTTCGGTCATAATCGCCCCAGTCTTTGTTAGAAATTTGAAGTGGGTTTAGCCGATGCTTGATGTGGCGACAACACCCAACATTACATCAATGCGACTGGTTTCTGCCGCGACCAATATTCCGTGAGCCGTGCTCGGCTTGCCATAAGTGGCGCGGCTGCCATCTGTGCCACAAATTGAACCGCCAGTTTCAGCCAAAATCAGATCGGCAGCGGCCAAATCCCAGTCCTGCGCGTTAGGTTTAACAAACGCGCCATCTAACCTGCCATCAGCAATCATTGCGATGCGATATGCGAGCGAAGGTATATGCGAATGAGGATGGGGAGCCTCGCCCGTGGCCTGCGCAAAGTGCGCCAGCAACGTTTTTGTTCCACTCATCACCAGTGGAGAATTTTCGATCTGGCGCTCCAGCCGTACACCATTCTTACGAGCGCCCTGACCGAGCGCTGCCGTGTAGATTTCCTTGCGCACCGGGCAGTCCAGCACGCCCGCAATCGAGCGCCCATTTTCGACAATTGCCACGGACACGCACCACATTGAGTTACCGGCAATAAACGCCTTTGTGCCGTCTATCGGGTCCACGACGAAAATGCGTTTTTTGGTGAGCCGCTCGCTAGAATCTGCTGTCTCTTCGCTTAACCATCCATAGTCCGGACGGGCCGCGCAGAGCGATGCTTTCAAATAGGCATCAACAGCAAGATCAGCCTCGGTTACCGGCGACATACCTTCTTTGTATGAGATTTTCGGGTCTTTGCCGTAATAACTAAGTGCAATTTCCGCGCCTTTGCGGGCGGCGGTTTGCAACAGTTCTAAGTCAGCCAAATAGTCGCTCGCGTCACTCACCTGCCAATGTCATCCCTGATATGGCCAAAGTCGGCGCTGCGGTTCCATAAGTGCGGTCAACATCATTGGCCAGCACAATGTTCATAAACATGTCCTTGAGATTACCGGCAATCGTCACTTCCGAAACCGCGTGGGTGAGGATACCGTTTTCAATCCAAAAGCCGGACGCGCCGCGTGAATATTCGCCTGTCAACATATTCACGCCCTGCCCGATAACCTCAGTCACGTAGAGGCCGGTACCGACGCTGGCGATCAACTCCGCTGGTGTCATCTCGCCTGGCTCGAAGGCAAAGTTTGTCGATGTGGGCGAAACGACCGAGCCAGAGCGCGCGCCGCGACCATTGGTCACCAGACCGAGCTCCTGCGCCGCAGAGTGTGATAGGAACCAATTTCGCAAAACACCTTTTTCGACCATCGTCATCGGTAAAGCTGGGAGCCCCTCACCATCAAACGGACGCGAAGCGGCACCGCGCTTGCGCAGGGGATTATCTGTGGCCGTAACGCCAGCAGCGATCACTTGCTGACCCATTTTGTCGCGCAGGAAACTTGTCTTGCGCGCTACTGATGCACCATTGATTGCACCCGCCAAATGGCCCGCAATGCCGCGGGCAACGCGGGGATCGAACACCACATTGATGGGGCCGGTCTTGGCCTTGCGCGGGTTAATTTTGGCGATTGTCCGCTCCGCCGCTTTGCGGCCAATAGATTTAGCGTCTTCGATTTCTTCAAAATGGATAACAGACGAATATTCATAGTCGCGCTGCATCTTGGTGCCTTCGCCAGCGATAACGCTGATGCCGCGCCCGAAGCGCGAGGACATATGGCTACCTGAAAAGCCCGTTGAGGTGACCAGCACCATGCCACCAAAGCCCGTGCTGGCGGAGCTGCCCAGCGAGTTGGTTATACCGGTAACCTCAAGCGCCGCCTGCTCTTGCTCCATGGCGGCGTTGGTCAAGGCTTCAGCGCTCACATCAGTTGGATCAAACAGATCCAAATCCGGAAATTCTTTCGCCAGCATTTCTTGTGGAGCAAGACCCTGCCACGGGTCTTCTGGCGCCACCTTCGCCATCGCCACAGCGCGGGCAGCCAGTGCGTGAGCATCCGCGCCTAAAGCGGCTGAGATACTCGCTACCTGTTTGCCGACAAAAACCCTTAGCGAAAACTGATCGCCTTCGGAGGCTTCCGTGCCTTCCACCTTGCCCATACGCACGGAAACACTGACGGAACGCCCGCTGGCAACTACAGCATCGCTTGCATCTGCGCCGGCCTTGCGTGCCGCTTCAACCAGCTCGGCAGCGCGATCTTGCAAAGCGCCAAGGTTTGGCTTTTCCGGCATTGGGTCATGTCCTTAGTTTTGATGATTGGTGCACGCTTGTGATAATCAACATGATCTGATGCGCATGGCTATATGTTGCAAGGGGCTAAGGTGCAAGAAAACTGTTTGCCTATGGGTTGCTCACGCGTAGGACCGTATGGCTTCAATGGCGATTTCGGGGTGGGAGTAAAGCATCAGTTGGCCGCAATTGCTGACCTCGTGAAATACGTCTGCTTTCAGTTCTATCGCCGCTTTGCGAATGGATTCCACTGGAAATACCGGGTCTTCGCTGCCGTGGACTATGGCCACCGGCACACCTGGATGCTTAGCGTAGGCCGATAGATCAGACATTTGCATCAGGCATTCCTGCCGGTAGGATTCAATTTCTTGCGCATGAGACAGGTTTAGCCTCATGCGCATCGAGCTTTCCAACTCGTTGTTTTGCAGGATATCAATATCTGTCTGGCTGGAGCCAAGATAGCGCCTGAGAAAAGCCACCATTCCATCCCGCTCAAATACGCGCTGGGCGGCTCGTGAGAAAAAAGAAAACAGCATTGGGCTATGTTTTGCAGAAAACATCAGAGCGCGCTGGAAGCCTGAAAGCCGGATGATTGAGTCCATATTATCTGTCGGCAAATAAGCACCAATGTTGATCACGGCCGAAATCCTGTCCGGATGATGGTGTGCCAGCGCGAAGGCATAAGCGCCGCCAAAACCGTGGGCCACCACCGGACATTTTTCAATATTGAGCGCATCCAGCACTTCGATAAATTTGCTGACTATATCGGCGATGCTATCGCTGGCATCGACTGGCGTAGAACGACCGAAGCCCGGACGTAGCAAGCCAATGCGGCGCAGGCCATGGGACACTAAAAGCCCTTCTGCCACGCTAGGGAAACTATAGCCGAGAAACAGGCCGTGGAGCGACAAGAAAGGCTTTCCCGAGGGATCGCCACTTTCGTCAATCTCAATAGTGTGGCCGCCGGAAATGCGGACTAGCCGTTTTTGGTTCTCGGCTTGTTTTAACAGCGGCAATTCTTTGGCGCGAATACCGGAATGTTTAGATGCTTGGAAAAGTGAGATACCGGACACAATGCGCAGCAATTCGGTCTGGCCGCTGGTACCGGTTTTGGCAAATATGGATTTGAGCTGCGAGCGTACTGTAGCCTCAGCGGTGGCGCGGCGTGTGGCAATCACCTTGGTGCTACAGCCTTCCATGATGAGGCGAATGACGGCTATTTCAGACTCAGTCAGGTCAAATGCTTCACTGACAAACTGCGCGCCTTGAGCGGTTAGGCTAATGCCAATCTTACGGAAAATGATCCACGGGTCGTCCGCGCCCGCCTGATTTGCTGCACGGGCTTCGAACAAGGTCTGTCCGGTTTCACCTGAACCTATCCGGACAATTTTGCTCAAAATCTCACCGCTTTGATTGAGCGCTGCATAGAGCGATGGCATAACGGAGCGGAACAGCGGGTCCACCAGATTGTCGTCAAATATCTGCCCCTCGCGAAGCGACAACTGGTCTCTCGCCATTGCATTGGCAACGATAACCTTGGCATTTTTGTCCAGCGCGAAGGCTGCCGAACCGTGATTGAGTATCGGACGGCGGCGCTCTTCGAGGCGCAACAGGCCAATCACCCACTCCTCGGCTTCGGGGGCGACACTGCCAATTTCGATATCAAACATTGGTTCACGCTGAGCGGAATTATCCGCCCTATCTGCAAACTTCTTAGCGACATCAGTAAGCCGCCTATCCCAAATAGCGATTGCGTTTAGTAAGGCAGTATCATCAGAAAATTGCTCCGCTGCGGCCTCCAACAAGTTTATTGTCTCAGGCGCGTGTCTGTTTTTCAAAATGCTCCGCCCACTTTCAGTCATTCTGAAATTTACCTTGCCCATCCACTCTAATTTGCGCAAATATCCACTAAATACTGTTATAATACAATGCAACGTAGTCTTATATCTAGCATACAATTCCTAGTTCTGGTGTACTAGTTATAGTTGAATATTTTATTCACAATTCGATCAAGAACGGTTTTCAATTTTGGCTAATATTCAAACGCCCCGCTTCGTCAATGGTTCCACTATGCGTCATGTTTTAGTTATGACTGCAACCAGTTCCATTGGTCTCATCGCCGTGTTCATGGTGGATGTGCTGAACCTTTTGTATATTTCCAAGCTCGGCCATAAAGAACTCGCTGCGGCCATTGGCTATTCCGGCACCTTGATGTTCTTTCTCACATCTGTGGCCATTGGACTTACTATCGCTACGACAGCGCAAGTGTCGCGCGCGCTTGGGCGCGGTGATACGTTTCAAGCCAGCCAGCTGGGTGGTGCGGGACTTTTGCTGATTGGCGTTTCTACCGCGATTTTGTCGATTGCTATGCTGATATTTGTAGTTCCGCTCACCAAAATGCTCGGCGCGACTGGCGAGACTTTGGACATCGCAGTTCGCTTTATGCGCATCGTCGTGCCCTCCATGCCGCTGGTGGCCATTGGCATGAGTGCTGCTGGCCTGCTGCGCGCTAAGGGCGATGCAAAGCGCTCAATGTATGTGACGCTAATTGCCGGAGCCACAACCGCTGTGCTCGATCCGATATTCATTTTCGTCTTCAATCTTGGCATTGATGGCGCGGCGATTGTCACGGTAATTTCGCGCCTCGTGCTGTGCGGTGTCGGCATTTATGGCGTCATCAAAGTGCATAAGCTGGCGACTTTTCCAAGCCGAACCATGCTCATCGAATCGGCAAAACCCTATTTCGCCATCGGCCTACCCGCTGTTATGACTCAGCTTGCCACGCCCATCGGCAATGCGTTTTTAACCGCTGCCATTGCACCCTACGGTGATGATGCGGTGGCCGGGTGGGCGATTATCGGGCGCATCACGCCGGTTGCCTTCGGTGTCGTCTTCTCACTTTCAGGTGCGGTGGGGCCAATTCTCGGCCAAAACCTTGGTGCTCGTAAGTTTGACCGCATCCAGCAAACTATGCGCGATAGTTTTTTTGTTGTCGTCGTCTATGTCTTGGCGGTCTGGCTGTTACTGGCGCTGCTGCATAATCAAATCAGCAACATATTCGGCGCGACCGGCGCGACGCGCGATTTTATTGCGTTTTACTGCGTATTTGTGGCCGGAAGCTTCCTGTTTAACGGCATGTTGTTCGTGGCTAATGCGGCGTTTAATAATCTGGGGTTCCCGCTTTATTCCACCGTCTCCAACTGGAGCCGCGCAACGCTTGGCGTCATTCCCTTTGTGACGCTAGGTGCCAAATGGTATGGCTTAAACGGCGCGCTTGCGGGTTCCGGAATCGGGTCTGCCGTATTCGGCATTGCCGCTGTCATCGTGTGCTTTAGAGTGTTGAAAACAGTCGAAAAACGCAATCCGGAAGAAATTTCACTTGCGCCTGCAATGGCTGCCAATTCACCGTTTTCAACGGGTAAGGCCTCGACGCTGGGTTAATTTCTAGCTTTTTGACTTGCTATTTATGTGCGCACGTTGTATTGACGTAAGAAAATCCCTGCCCTAATTTTTAAAAATGGAGGCATTATGGCACGTTCAACAACACTGACTAAAAGTGACAACATCAACATTCGCGTGTCTCCGGACATGCTCGGTTTAATTGACCGTGCTGCGACTGTTTATGGCAAATCTCGCACTGATTTTATACTCGATACTATGCGCAAGGCGGCTGAAGATGCTGTGCTTGACCACCGAT
>JANPBE010000213.1:0-10343 GCA_031430295.1 Phyllobacterium sp. | reverse complement strand
CAGTGAAGTTTTGACACTAGACGACTAGCCGACTTTTGTCGGCAGCCTGTCTTCCAGCTTCTTAAAGGCCCAAACAATGATGGCTGTCAAAACCATATAAACGACGGCTAGCAAAAGCAGCGGCTCATAGACGATTAACGTGTCCGTACGCACCCGCGAGGCGACGGCGTAAATGTCGATCATAGTTATTGTGGCGACCAGCGGTGTTGCCTTCAATTGCAGCACGGTTTCGCCTGCCAAAGTTGGCAGGGCGCGTTGCAGCGCTTGGGGTAGCCAGACACGGCGGAACAGTGTCCAAGGTGACATGCCAAAGGCCCTACCCGCCTCAAGCTGCCCTCGGGGCGTGCCAGAAAACGCACCGCGCATTACCTCCGCCTCATAGCCTGCGAATGATAAAGTGAGCGCCAAAACGCCATAAGGCCAAGCCTGGCGAAGGTATGGCCACATCCAACTATCGCGTAGCCAGGGTATCTGCGGGAACAGTGAGCCGAGACCATAATACAGTAGCCATAACTGCAACAGTAGTGGTGTGCCGCGTATGAATGTGCAGAAAATTTTGGCGGGAATTTTCAAGAAAGTTGGACCGGTGACCTGCACAAGCCCGATGGGAATGGCCATCGCCAGACCTAAACTCACTGACACAAGAACCAGCCAAATGGTGCGCCAAATGCCTTGCAGCGCCATGCCTTGGTATTTTTCAATCCAATCCCAACGCATATTTTGCGCCGCATAAATGACGAATGCGCCAATCAAAACTAAAAACACCACGCGATGTGGCGAGCGCCAGCTGATGGGCTTATCGGCGGCGGCAATCGAGGAATTATCTGCCATCAAGCAACCTTCGGCAGGCCGCGCGCGGCGCGTTTTTCGATGCGGGAGAGAATGACGTTTGAGAGCAGCGTGATGATGAGATATAAAACGCCAGCGGCCATGAAGAATGTGAAATAGGCTTTTGTCGTGGCCGCGGCTTGGCGGGTTTCCTGAGTCAATTCATTGAAGCCAACAACTGCCAAAAGCGCGGTATCCTTGGTGACAACCAACCATAAATTCGAAAGCCCCGGCAGCGCATAGGGCAACATGGCGGGCAGTGTGATGCGCCGCATGACCTTGGTTGCAGGCATTCCAAATGCGCGCGCAGCCTCTATTTGTCCTTGTGGGATGGACATTATCGCGCCGCGCAAAACTTCCGTGTGGTAGGCGCCTTGGACAATGCCGAGCACGGCAATTCCTGCGACAAGACCGTTAATATCTACCGTGTCGTGGCCAAAACTGACCAGCACTTTGTTGAGCAAATCCGTGCCCGCAAAATAGATCAGCAGGATGAGAACCAATTCCGGCACGGCGCGGACAATGGTGGTGTAGGCATTGGCTACATCTTTGGCGATGGGTCCGCCATAAAGTTTTGCCGATGCACCGCACGTACCGAGTATCAAGCCAATGGCGTAAGCACCGAAGGCGATTTCCAAAGAGTGGACGAGGCCGCGCAAAAGATTTGCGCCCCAGCCGGGAGGCCAGGGCGACAAAAGGTCAAACGTGGAGACGCTCAAAAATACCATTTGAGATGTCGCCGCAATGCTCATCGCGACGCCAATCGTCTGGTGAATTTATTGAACGTTTGGGGCACATTAACCGCCGTAAATATCGAAGTTGAAGTATTTCTTCGAGATTTCATCGTATTTGCCATTGGCACGAATGGCGTCGATTGCCTTGTTGAGCGTGTCTTTCAAAGCAGTGTCTTCCTTGCGCAACCCAATGCCAACACCCGCGCCCAGAATTGCCGGATCATCTGCCACAGTGCCTTTTACTTCGCAGCAAGCCGCGCCGGCTTCAGTCTTTAAGAAGTCGCCAAGCGCAATCGAGTCCGCTTGGATTGCATCAACACGGCCAGCAACCAAATCCTGATTTGCCTCGTCCTGCGTTTGGTATTCCTTCACTTCAGCAGCCACAGGTAGGAAGTATTTCTTGGCATAGTCAGCGTGAACTGTTGAGGCTTGCACACCAAAAATCTTGCCCTTCACGCCCTCCGGCGTTGCATCCATTTTGGTTGCCTTGGCGCCCACGATAACGGTTGGCGTGTTGTAATATTTGTTGGAGAAATCAATGGTCTTCTTGCGTTCATCGGTTATGGACATCGAGGCCATAATTGCGTCGATTTTCTTGGATGTCAGCGATGGAATAATGCCATCCCACGCCACCGGCGTGATCTCGCATTCGAGCTTGGCTTCCGCGCAGACCGCACCAACAATTTCTACTTCCCAGCCAACCCATTTGCCGGAAGCATCCGGAGAGGCGAACGGCGGATAGGCTTCGCTGGCGATGCCGATTTTAACGGCCTCCGCTTGCGCGCTGCCAGCGAAGGCAACAGTTGCAAACAGGGCGGCTGTGAGTAGTTTTTTCATGCATAGTTCCCACTTCATTTTTTGTTTTAAGATACTGTTTTCAAAAATTGTTTGAGCCGTTCGGACTTCGGGTTTGCAAACAATTCAGCCGGATTGCCCTGTTCTTCGATCAAGCCATTGGCCAAAAAAATGACGTGGCTGGCGACTTCGCGGGCGAATTTCATTTCGTGTGTGACGAGGATCATAGTGCGGCCCTCTGTGGCCAAATCGCGAATGACTTTCAAAACTTCGCCGACCAATTCAGGGTCCAGCGCGGAAGTTGGCTCATCAAACAACATAACTTTCGGATCAATCGCCAATGCACGGGCAATCGCACCGCGCTGCTGCTGTCCGCCCGACATAAAGGCCGGATACACATCACGCTTTTCCCAAAGCCCAACGCGTTTTAGCAGCTCCTCGGCCTTTACCAGCGCATCCGCTTTGGAAATGCCCAGCACATGAACCGGCACTTCGATGACATTTTGGATAAGTGTCATGTGTTGCCAGAGATTAAAACTTTGGAACACCATGCCAAGCTGGCTGCGCAACTTTTCTATTTGGCGACGGTCTGCCGGAACCATACCGCCTTTGCCATCGCCCTTAAGTGCGACTTGCTCGCCGCAAAGTTCAATTGTTCCGGATGTTGGCGTCTCTAGGAAATTGATGCAGCGCAGGAACGTTGACTTACCGGAGCCAGACCCGCCAATAATAGCAACGACGTCACCTTGGTTGGCCTTAAGTGATACGCCTTTAAGGACTTCGAGTTGTCCGAATTTCTTGTGCAGATTTTCAATGCAAATGGCCTGAGGGGCATCGGCTTTTGAAGATGAAGCGATGCCGGATGCCGCCATTACACAAATGCTCCGCATCGGTAATCCCGCGGGCATGCTTGGCTTAGGCGCTCACTCAAAGTGCCGTTCATTGTCGGCAATTCCCCACTATTTTTTTAAACATGCAACGGAGATTGCTTAGCCGTCAAGCGCTAATATTGACCTTGCGCAATTATTATTCGTTTGTATAACAAGAGCGAATTATGAGGAGTGTAAAGATGCAAATGTTTGGATCAGCGGCGATGACCGGTGAATTGAAGCGCGTGATTATGCGCAAGCCCGATCATGTTATGGCGAATGCAGATGCAAAGGTTTGGCATTACGGGCCGGGCTTTAATGCAGCGAAAGCTGCGGTTCAACATCAGGCATTTGAGCAGATGGTTGCCGCCAGCGGTGCACAAATAGAGTGGCTGCCGGATGTAGCCGATGGCATGTCTGATTCCATTTTCACCCATGACCCCTCGCTTGTCAGCCAAGCCGGCGCGATTATTTTGAACATGGGCAAAGCGCTGCGCAAGAATGAGCCAAGCCTTCATGAAGCGCTGTATGAAAAAATGGGGATCCCCGTTATCGGACGTTTGGTCGAACCGGGTACCGTCGAGGGCGGCGATTGTATTTGGCTGGATGATAAGACGCTGGTGATCGGACGCGGCGTGCGCACCAATCAATCCGGTATTGAGCAAGTCGCGGATATTTTGCGCCCGCATGGTGTTACAGTTTTGGGCTTTGATTTGCCATTGTGGGATGGCGAGGCGGCTTGCCTGCATTTGATGTCGGTCATTAGCCCGCTGGCGGACGATCTCTATCTTGTCCATGCGCCGCTGCTGCCAGTTGCGCTTTATCAGATGATGAAAGCACGAGGTATTGAGCTCATCATCGCTCCTGCCGACGAGTTTGCGGCCAGCAATGGACTATCGCTCAATGTGCTCCCGACCAAGCCCAAAGACGTGATTATGGTGGCGGGATTTCCGAAAACTAAAGCGGCGATGGAAGCGGCGGGTTGCCGTGTCCAGACGTTCGAGGCCGATGCGCTTTGCATTGCCTGCGAGGGCGGACCGACCTGTCTTACCAGACCCATATGGCGTGCATGACCGCGCGCCGCAGTTTTACGCGCGAAGGCGAGGACCAGCGCCGCCAAGACCTTGTGGAAGCTACACTCACCTGCATCGCCACGCTCGGGATGGAGCGCACGACTGTGCGCGAGATCGCCATCAAGGCGGGTGTGACGGCTGGCCTCATCCGGCATTACTTTGCCAGCAAGGATGAGTTGGTTCTGGCGGCTTATACGCATTATGTCGAGCAGATCACTGCACAATCGCGTGAGGCCGTCGATGAGAGTATAGATCCATTACAGCGGCTTGCTACTTTCGTTCGCACCAGTCTGACACCACCTGTGGTGGACCAAACTAAGCTCTCGCTATGGGCGGGCTTTATTGAGCATGTGCGCACCAATCCGGCGATGGCGGCAGTGCATCGGCAAGGCTATTTGGCCTCGCGCGAGGATGCGACAGCGCTCATTCGCGCCGCGCTTGTTCAGGACGGACAAAGACCAAATGCAGCGACGTTGCGGCGCTATAGTATTACCGCCAACGCCATTATCGACGGACTTTGGCTTGAGGGCAGTATGTCTCCTGATGAGTTCAAATCTGGCGAAATTGTCGCCGTGGCCTTTGCCGCTGTTGAGACACTCTTGCAGCTAAAACTCCCAACTAAAATCGAGATTTAAGTATGCGCTATGCTTCCGTTACCAATCGCCTCCAAGGGCTCGGCTCTGATAAGTGGCGCAACCATTTGCGCGGCAAACAGATGCTGCATGAGGGGCTGCCAATTATTATGCTCTCGATTGGTGAACCCGATATTGCGCCGCCATCAGACCTGATGGATGTAGCGGAAAAAGCGATGCGGGCAGGACGCACTGCCTATTCAAGCGGGCGCGGCGAGCCGTCGGTTCTCAAAGCATTAGCAGCGAAATATACTAAACGCACGGGACGAAAGGTCAGCGAAAACAATGTGGTATGCCTACCCGGCACGCAGACTGCGCTTTATGCGGTGATGACGGCACTGGTTGAAGCGGGTGATGAGGTGCTGGTGGGCGACCCGCTTTATGCCACCTATGATGGGATCATTCGCTCTACCGGCGCCAACCGCGTTTCTGTGCCGCTAGATGCTAACAATGGCTTTCGTATGAAAGCCAGTGATGTTGAAAAAGCCATCACGCCGAATACCAAAGTGCTGCTGATGAACTCACCGCATAATCCGACGGGCGCGGTGCTCTCGCGCCAAGATATCGTTGAAATCGGTGAGGTATGCGCCAAGCACAATCTGTGGATCATCAGCGATGAAGTGTACGAGGATTTGATCTTCGGCGGCACGTTTGCCTCGCCTTGTGATAATGCGGATTTGGTAGACCGCACAGTGGTGGTGTCTTCTATTTCCAAGTCTCACGCTGCACCGGGATTTCGTAGTGGCTGGTGCGTCGGGCCGGTTGAATTTACCGAGCGCCTTTTGCCGTTGGCGGAGACCATGCTGTTTGGAAATCAACCGTTTATCGCAGACATGACGGCCTATGCCGTATCGCAGCCGCCTCATGCGGCGATACACATGCGCTTGGCATTTGAACGACGGGCGAAGATCATTGTCGAGGCGTTTAAAGGCAGCAATTCGTTTATCTGCCGTGCTCCACAAGCGGGGATGTTTCTTCTGGCTGACGTGAGCAAAAGCGGCTTGTCTGGCGAAGTTTTTGCAGCCAAACTGCTTGATGATGCGCATGTCGCGGTGATGCCCGGTAGTTCGTTTGGTGACCAGATTAACGGGTTTATTCGGATGAGCCTCACTGTACCTGACGCGACTATTTCCACTGCCTGCGACCGGATCAAAGCATTTCTAGCGAGCCTTTAAAACTACGAATCGAGAACACATCCATGAGCACCAAAACTGTCGGCGAACATTTGATTGAGCTGTTGGAACTTCAGGGTGTGGATACGGTTTTTGGTATTCCGGGCGTGCACACCATTGAACTTTATCGTGGCTTGGCTGGTTCCAAAATTCAACACATAACACCGCGCCACGAACAGGGTGCCGGCTTTATGGCCGATGGCTATGCGCGGGTTAGCGGCAAACCGGGCGTGGCTTTCGTGATTACCGGGCCGGGACTGACAAACATTCTGACCGCAATGGCCCAAGCGCGGCAGGACTCCATACCGATGCTGGTAATTTCCGGCGTCAATGCGCGGGGCACGAAGGGCAAGGGGCTAGGCCTGTTGCATGAACTACCGGACCAGCAAGCCTTGGCTGCCAAAGTGGCGCTCTGGTCAAAAACTATTGAGAGTGCTGATGAGTTGGAACCGGCTTTGGTGCAGGCGTTCGCAGATTTTAAGACTAAGCGCGGCGGGCCGATTCATATTGAAATTCCGACGGATGTTATGAAGTTGCCAGCGGCCGCAACCAAGCATTTTACAGCGCCGGTTGCCTTGCCTGCCCTGCCCGCTTTGGCGATGCGCAAAGCTGCGGATTTGATTTCGGCTAGCCGTACCCCCGTTATACTGATCGGTGGCGGTGCGCGTAAATCGGCTAAACTGGTGACTGCACTGGCAGAGAAAATTGATGCCCCTGTGGTGCAAACCACCAACGCGCGCGGGGTGATGCATAAGCATCGGCTGACAGTTCCGGCCAGCCCCAGTCTTGCGGCAGTGCGTGCGCTTTTGGCAGCGTCGGACTGCGTTGTTGCCATTGGTACGGAGTGGGGCCAGACTGATTTTGACATGAATAATGATGGCGGATTTCCGGCGCTTCAACATGTCATCCGCATTGATATTGATGCTTCCCAGATCAAGCGTCAGCCGAGCGAGATTGCTATCGCGGGCGATGCAGGCACGGTGCTTTCCGCACTCATTGCGCAAATCACCGAGCGCAAGCCGGATGGTGGTGCGGCGCGGGCAGACGGTTGCCGTGTCGCGGCCAAAGCAGAAATCGGACCGCGTATGCGCAGCCATCTTGATGTGGTAAAAATCATTCGCGATACGCTGCCGGGCTCGGTGATTGTTGGCGATTCAACGCAGGCCGTTTATGCGGGCAACCTTTACTATGACCATGATCGCGTTGGTGGCTGGTTCAACTCCGCGACGGGCTATGGCACACTTGGCTATGCTGCGGGAGCGGTAGTCGGCGCGGCATTGGCCAACAAAAAGGGCGCAACGGTTTGCATTACGGGCGACGGCGGCATCCAGTTTTCGCTTGCTGAACTTGGCTCTGCTGCCGATATCAACGCATCAATTATCTACGTCGTATGGAACAATAATGGCTATCAAGAAATCGAAGCCTCAATGCTACGCGTTGCCATCAAGCCGATTGGCGTGACGCCGCAAGCACCTGATTTCTGCGGCATAGCTAAGGCCTATGGCATCGGGTCTGCCAAACCGCATAACTTAGAAGAATTTGCCACAGCACTGAAAATGGCTAAAAAATCCGGCAAACCGTTTTTGATTGAGCTTGATGAACATGTTGCCGAGGGGAAACTTGTGTAAAATGGTGCCCGAAACTGGAGTTGAACCAGTGACACTGCGATTTTCAATCGCATGCTCTACCAACTGAGCTATTCGGGCATCCGTTTTGGCATTAAATCAAGTGTTTTAATGACCTGTTTCAGACATTTGGTTTTTGACTGAAGCGGGCGGGTTATACCATGAGTTTTCACCCTGTCCAGCTGCAATCTATCAAAAAACCAACTGTTTTCTATTGAAAATTTATCGGGCAAGGATGTGTCTGGCAAGAAATAGATTCGGCACTAGCCAAGACGGGTAATACGTGGCGAAAAACTCTGAAACGGCGATAAATACCAAAGAATTCGGCTGGGGCATCATCGGCACGGGGCGAATTGCGCATGACTTTGCCAGTGACTTGAGATTTGCGAGCGGCGCTAAACTGGCGGCGGTACTATCACGCGATCAAAAGTTGGCTGATGAATTTTGCAGAAACGCTGGTTCTGGCACAGGTTATAGCGATATGGACCGGTTTATGGCCGATCCAGCCATTAATATTGTCTATATCGCCTCTCCCAACTCGATGCATTTGCCGCAGGCGCTGCGTGCCATTCGAGCACGCAAAGCTGTTTTGGTCGAAAAACCACTGGCGCCATCCGAGCCGGAGGGTGATGTCATCGCTCGCGAGGCGGTGCGCAACAACGTGTTTGTGATGGAGGCAATGTGGATTCGCTTTCTTCCTGGCATTATTGCGGTGAAAAAGCTCCTTGATGACGGCGCGATAGGCGACGTGACCGGCATCACCGGCACTTTAAGCTACAAAAACACCTATGATGTGAATAGCCGCCTTTTCAATAAAGCGATGGGCGGAGGCGCTTCGCTGGACCTTGGCGTTTATCTCTTATCGATGACGATGATGTTGATGGGTGAACCGCAGCGCATATCCGGGAGTTGGAAAGCTGCACCTAGTGGCGTTGATCTGCGCGCAAACTACCGGCTGCATTACGCCCATGCGACCGCTAACCTGACCTGTGGGCTGGATGAAACGCTGCATAATGGTTTCGATATTATCGGGACCAAAGGGCACATCCGCATCTCAGACCCGTTTATTAGGGCACGGCGGGTTGAGGTGGCAACGGGAAAACTATCTCGTAAGTTAATGCTAACCTTTAAGTCTGGACTTGTGCCAAAACTGCTTACGAAACTGCCGATACCAAGTCGTCTGTTGTTGCGATATGACGATCAGGGGCATGGTCTATCGTATCAGGCCGTGGCAGTAATGGATGCCTTACGAGCCGGAAAAACCGGAGTTGAGACCATGCCGCTTTCGGATAGCGCTGTTGTACTACGTGCGATCGGGATGTTGCTTAATCACACGCCGGAAGTATAAATTCAAAAACTATTACGCACCTTGTAGGGCTGCTGTAATGCGGAACCAGCATGAAGAGCCAGCGCAATTTCGGTGATGTGCAGTGCCACTTGGCCAACATATTTTGCAGATTGGGCGCCGCGTATCATTTCTGCTTGTGCGGCAACGCCTGCCATAAAATCTATCTGTGAGGGGTAAGATGGCAGTGCGGATTTGGTCGTGGCATATTTCAATTTGCGACCGGGCACGAGCTTAAATGGTAGTGATTTGCTCATTTTTGCCTCTATTTTGCGAAAAATACGCTGCAAAAGCGGGCGCGGCGCGTCTGTCTGCTCTAGATGAATGACGGACCGATTGTCCCATAAATCGCGCACGGTGATGGAGCCACCATCGCCCAAAATCGTTAGTGAGCGGTCACGCGGGGCAGCCAATCCGCTGGTGAGACGGGCGACCACTCCGGACTTAAAGCGCAGACAACCTACGGAAAAGTCAGCGCCGAGATGCAGCCTTTCTGTGCCCTCGCCCTTATCCGGAAAGGTGAGTGCGGAAAATGCTGATACTTCCTCCACCGCGCCAAATAGCCCGACCAGCCATGACAATGCGTAGCCCGCATGTTCCAAAGTGCAGCCAATTTCAAACTCATGAATGCCCGGCCAAACTGCGCCAGAACGGCTTTTCCACGTCTGCCATTTTTCGCGAAAGACCGGACCATCTTCCATCTCCGCATAGATAAGTTTTGGATTACCAATTGTGTTATTTGCAAGCTGGTTTGCAACGATACGATTGGCATCGCTCAGTCCATTGGCGGGTGCTGCGCCGACGGTTAAGTTTTTTGCAGCGGCCAGTGCGACCAACGCTTCGGCCTTTGCAAGCTCTATTGCCAGTGGTTTTTCGCTGTAAACATGCTTTCCGGCATCAAGTATGGCTTTGGAAATATCATAATGCGATTCTGGTGTGGTTAGATTGCAGACAATCTCGACGCTCGGATCATTCAAAATCTCATTGAGACCTTGGTAAGCCGCTACTTTATGAAATGCGCAAAATTGCTCCAGCCGCGCGGCATCATGATCCCAAGCGCCCGCCATCACTAGATTGGCATGATTGGCCAGCGTGGTGATGTAATAATCGGCAACAAACCCTGTTCCGACAATGGCGATGGTGACTGGTTTCAAAACGGCGCTCTAATTTCAGTTGGCATAGCCTAACAGGTCCGCATGAAAAGAGATTTAATCAACTGTCGTCACGCTCATTAAGTGAAAGCGGCTCGTCGTCTTCGCTATCTTTGGCG
>JANPBE010000212.1:0-8005 GCA_031430295.1 Phyllobacterium sp. | reverse complement strand
CGCGGCTCGCCACCCTGATATTGAGTTTATCAAGGCGGACTATCTCAACGATCATCCGCTGGTGATTGACACCATGGTGGAGCGGGTGGGCGAGATACTCGAAGGCACCAATAATATGAACTGCCAGATGTGCAAATATCGTGAGCAGGTGTTGGGCTTTGAGGCCGATGTTGGCCGTGCGCAAGAAAGCCATCACCACCATGTTGAGGGCATTGGCGGTGGCTTGGAAAACTGCCCATGCAAGGGCGACTGCGATGCGTCATGCCGCGACGAGGCGTTTTGTTTGAAGCATGGATTACCGTGGACACCGCTGCATAGCCATGCTGATGCCGCGCCACTTGTGCCCGTGAAGCGTGAGCACCATGACCATTCGCATGATCATGGACACCATGACCACGGGCATGACCATGGTCATCATCACGATCACGATCATTCACATGCCGATCATGGCCATACTCATGCGCCATATCCTCATGCCGATCACCCGCTTGGGCCGAAGAGCCTGAAGGGCAAGGTTTGAGCATGTTGGCTAAGACTGCAAAGTTGGGCGATTGGCCGATCTCCCCCCTCTTGATGCCGTCATTCCGGGGCCGCGTAGCGGAACGCGGAATCCAGAGCGGGTTGATTGATTGTGTAGCAGCGACTTTGCGACCTTCATTAGGGCGGCTGTTTGAAGTTGTTTACTTATCTTGTTGCCGCCTCAGCTCTGGATTCCGGGTTCTGCTTCGCAGCCCCGGAATGACGGGCATGTGTGTTGGGAGATCGGCTAATCGCGGATCGGCTTTGATCCCGTTAGGCGGTTGCTGATATGCAGAACTACATCCGTGTCCCCGAAGCCATATATGCTGCATCCTTCGCCATCATCCGTGCGGAAGCCGGACTTGATCGCTTTTCGGTTGGCAATGCGCATGTGGCGGAGCGGATGATTCATGCTTGTGGCATGGTGGATTTGGCGGATGATTTGTTGTTTTCGGACGGTGCGGCGGATGCGGGCAGGGCTGCGTTGATGGCGGGTGCGCCGATTATTTGCGATGCGGAAATGGTGCGGCATGGCATTATCAAGCGCTCGTTGCCAAGCGCCAACCGTATCATCTGCATGATTGGTGATGAGGCGGTGGCGGCACATGCCAAGGTGATCGACAACACGCGCTCGGCGGCGCAGGTGGATTTATGGGGCGCAGATGTTGAGGGCGCGATTATTGCGATTGGCAATGCACCAACTGCGCTTTACCGTCTATTAGAAAACATTGATAAAGGCGCACCAAAGCCCGCTTTGATTCTGGGCCTGCCGGTTGGTTTTGTCGGCGCAGCGGAGAGCAAGGCGGAGTTGGCGGCTAATTCTCGCGGTGTGCCGTTTATAACTGTTCGCGGGCGGCGGGGCGGCAGCGCTATGGCGGCGGCGGCGGTGAATGCGCTGGCAATTGGCTGGCAGGAAGCGGAGCGAGCGACATGAGCGGCGAGCATCAAGACGTGGCGCACTGGCTGACGATTATTGGCGTCGGCGATGATGGGCTGGATAGCCTATCGGATAAATCACAGGCAATTCTTCGCCATGCCAGTCTTATTGTTGCGCCGGACAGATTGCTTTCAACCAATGATTATCCGCAGGCTGAAGTGGTGCTGTGGAGCGCGGGCTTTGATGCTGTTTTAGAGATGCTGCGTGAGCGGCGCGGCACGCCTGTTACTGTGATTGCCACTGGCGACCCGATGCACTTTGGCATTGGTTCGACGCTGGCGCGGTTTTTTGGTGCGGATGAAATGCTGGTGCTGCCTTCGCTTTCGGCGTTTTCGCTGGCGGCGGCGCGCATGGGGTGGGCGCTGCAAGATGTGGATTGCATCTCGCTGCATGGCCGCTCGCCTTCGCGGCTTATCAATTATTTATCGCCCAACCGGCGGCTCATAGCGCTGACATCGAATGCCGGAACGCTGCATGAGGTGGCGGAGATTCTTGGCGAGCATGGCTATAGTGCTTCGCTTCTCACCGTGCTGGAACATATGGGCGGGGCGTCCGAGCGGCGTGTGGTGCTTAGTGTTGACCGCGCCAAGACGCAGCGCGTCTCGGACTTTAACACGCTGGCGATTGAATGCATTGCCGATGTTACATGCCGTTTGCTGCCATCTGTTCCCGGTCTGCCGGATGACGCGTTTGAGCATGACGGGCAACTAACCAAGCAGGAAGTGCGGGCGGCATCGCTGGCGGCGCTGGCGCCTTTCCCCGGTGCTGTGCTGTGGGATGTGGGCGCGGGTTGCGGTTCGATATCGATTGAGTGGCTGCGGGCAGCGCGTGGAACGAAGGCGTTTGCGATTGAGGATAATGCGGCGCGGCGCGGCATGATGCAGAAAAACGCGCTGTCGCTGGGCGTGCCGGAGTTGAAGATTATAGAAGGTCGAGCGCCGCAAGCACTGGTAGGATTGGCCCAGCCGGACGCAATATTCATCGGTGGCGGTGTGACTGTGCCGGGCGTGTTCGACGCTTGCTTTGATGCGCTGAAGCCCGGCGGCCGACTGGTCGCTAATGTGGTGACAGTGGAGGGCGAGGCAAAGCTCATTGCCTATGCGCAGACGCTTGGCGGCCAGCTTTCGCGCATCGCGGTTTCACGGGCAGAGGCTGTTGGCAAGTTCACCGCGTTCAAGCCGATGATGCCTGTGACGATGCTGACAATTATCAAGGAGCGGGCATGACCGGAACACTGTATGGCATTGGCGTGGGGCCGGGAGACCCTGAACTTTTGACGCTGAAAGCGCATCGCATTTTGCGTGATGCCTATGTAGTGGCCTATCCGCAGCCGGATACGGGGCCAAGCTTTGCACGCGCAATTGTCGATCATTTCATCACTGCTGAGCAATTGGAAATACCGATCATTGTGCCGATGGATACAAAGCGGTTTCCGGCGCAAGAGGTTTATGACCGCGCTTCTGCAACCATTGCGCATCATTTGGATGCGGGTTCAAACGTGGTGGTTTTGTGCGAGGGTGATCCGTTTTTCTATGGCTCATTTATGTATTTGCACGAGCGGTTAGCGGCGAAATATAACGTTGAAATCGTGCCCGGTGTATCATCGGTCATGGCCGCTGCGGCGGCGGTTGGACGACCGCTGGCGGCGCGCAATGATGTGCTGACGATCATTCCGGGGCCATTGGATGATGCTGCGATTAGGCAGCAATTGGAAGCCACTGATGCCGCGGCGATTATTAAAGTCGGTCGGCATTTTGCGCGTATTCGTGCGCTGA
Organism: Phyllobacterium sp.; assembly: GCA_031430295.1. GTDB lineage: Bacteria > Pseudomonadota > Alphaproteobacteria > Rhizobiales > Rhizobiaceae > JANMEX01. Next base: position 4,774 of record JANPBE010000212.1, on the reverse strand, counting down.
TTGACGCGATGGGCTTGATGCCAAATGCCGCTTACGCCGAGCGTGTGTCGCTGGAGACGCAAAAGATTTCGCCGCTGGCGGACGTGCATGAAGACGCGGCGCCGTATTTTTCGATGATCCTTATTTATAAAGGTGCGGAAAAATGGGTGCTGGATTTGAAGACTGGGACTAACAAATAATGACACCTGAAAAGACGATTGCAATCATCATTTTATCGCCATCGGCTTTGCCAGTGGCGCACCAAATCAAGGCAGTTATTGTTGGGGCAATTCATGGTCTGAAAGACCGTGTTGAGGCTGATATCTCGTTTGAAAATACGGGCAGTCATGTGCGCGAATTGTTCGCCGCTGGCACACCCATGATCTGCATAATGGCTGCAGGTGTGGTCATAAGACTTCTCGCGCCAGTGTTGGATGATAAGCATAGTGAGCCGCCGGTCTTGGCTGTGGCGGATGATGGTTCGGCTGTCGTTCCGCTGCTTGGCGGGCATCATGGAGCCAATGATTTGGCGCGGGACATTAGCGCCGCGCTGGGTGTTGCTGCGGCGATTACTACCGCTGGTGATGTGCGCTTCGGCGTGGCGTTGGAACAGCCGCCGGAAGGCTATGTTTTGGTTAATCCAGATGCGGCAAAGTCTGTGATGGCGAAGCTGATTGCCGGGGAAAAAGCGCAGTTGTTTGGCGCCGCGCCATGGTTATCAAAAAGTGATATTCCATTTAATAACAATGGTTTGATCAAAATTCATACAACTGTTAATCAGATTCACCTTGATCATGTGACACTTCACTTTGCGCCTAAGACTGTGGCGCTTGGTATGGGCTGCGAGCGTGGTGCGCCAGCGCAAGAAGCGATTGATTTGGCGACAAAAATACTAGCCGATAACGGCATTGCGCCTCAGGCCTTGGCGGGAGTTTTCTCGCTTGATGTGAAGGCGGATGAGGCAGCGGTGCAGGCGGTGGCGGCGCATTTTGGTGTGCCTGCACGCTTCTTTGATGCGCCGACTTTGGAGGCTGAAACGCCGCGTTTGGTTAATCCATCTGATGTGGTTTTTGCCGAAGTGGGCTGTCATGGCGTGGCTGAAGGTGCGGCGCTGGCGGCTGTTGGCGCAAGCGGAAAACTCATCGCCCCAAAGGTGAAAACCAAGCGTGTGACGGCCGCACTGGCAGTGGCGGAAGCGCCGCTGGACGGCGCAAATATTGGCCGCGCGCGGGGTAAATTATTTGTGGTCGGCATTGGTCCCGGTTCCGATGACTGGCGCTCGCCTGAGGCTTCGGCGATGGTTAGCGAAGCGACCGATTTGGTGGCTTACGGGCTTTATATTGATCTGCTCGGCTCGTTGGCGCACGGCAAAGTGCGGCATGATTTTGATCTTGGCGCGGAAGAGCTGCGGGTGCGCCATGCGCTGGAACTGGCAGGTCAGGGCAAGACTGTAGCGCTGGTTTGTTCTGGCGATGCGGGCATTTATGCGATGGCGACGCTGGTGTTTGAACTGCTGGATCGCGGTGGCTTATCCGATGCTGCGCGCCGCGTGGAAGTGCAGTGCACGCCTGGTATTTCAGCGCTGCAAGGTGCTGCGGCGCGCGCGGGTGCGCCGCTCGGGCATGATTTCTGTACCATCTCGCTGTCTGATTTGTTGACGCCGTGGCCATCCATCCAGATGCGCCTGAAAGCGGCGGCTGAGGGTGATTTTGTTATCGCGTTTTACAATCCCGTTTCCAAGAAACGCCGCACGCAACTGGCCTATGCGCGGGATGTTTTGCTTGAACATCGCCCGTTTGACACGCCGGTGATATTGGCGACCAATCTTGGTCGTGACGGCGAGCAGGTGCGTGTGGTTCCGCTTGGCGAGCTGGACATCAACGATGTGGATATGTTGACCGTGGTGGTGGTGGGCTCGTCTGAATCCCGAACCATGAAAACGGGTGACGGCAAAACATGGGTCTACACGCCGCGCGGTTATGCGGGCAAGGCGGGCGCTGGAATTGCGCCTGTACAGGTCGCTGCCGAGTGAATGACGATTTGAATTTTATGCTCGTAATTTCAGGAACAATTAGATGACTGTATATTTCATTGGTGCCGGACCCGGCGCGCCGGACCTTATCACTGTACGCGGCCTGCGCCTTATCGAACGCTGCAAGGTATGCCTCTATGCGGGATCGCTGGTTCCTGAAGAGATCGTTCATGCAGCGCCCGAGGGTGCGTTGGTGATGGATACCGCGCCGATGGCGCTTGGTGCAATCATTGACGAAATGGCGAAAGCCCATGCGGCGGGCGAGGATGTGGCGCGGGTGCATTCGGGTGATCCGGCTATTTATGGCGCGGTGGCCGAGCAGATGCGGCGGCTGGATAAGCTGGGCATTCCCTATGATGTTGTGCCCGGTGTGCCAGCATTTGCGGGTGCGGCGGCGAAGTTGAAGACTGAACTCACGTTGCCGGAAATTGCGCAGACGGTGATTATCACGCGCACGGGTATGAAGGCTTCCGCGATGCCGGAGGGCGAGCAACTGGAAGTGCTGGGACGCTCCGGTGCGACGCTGGCCATTCATTTGTCCATCCGCAATTTAGTTTATGTGCGCGAAGCGCTGGAGCCTTTTTACGGCGCGGATTGCCCTGTGGTTATCGCCTACCGCGCGACATGGCCGGACGAGTTATACATTCGAACGACACTGGCGAAAATGAAAGACGATGTGCGAGAGGCGAAGATCACCCGTACTGCGCTGATATTTGTCGGCAAGGTGTTCGGCGATGTGCAGTTTAGAGATTCGGATTTGTATAATGCGGATTACAGCCACGTGCTGAGGAATAAGGGTAAGAAGAAGGCTACGACTGCCACGGATTGATTACCGTCACGCCCATGGCTTCAAACGGCGCAACGTCGCGAGTGGCGACGGCGTAGTTGTGGGCAAGGGCGACCGCCGCTATCTGGCCGTCACTGACCTGAACTGCTTTGCCATTTTGCGCTGCTTGCGCGACATTTGTGGCAAATAGTCTGGCGGCAGTTTCATCAAACGGCAGGATACGTGCGCTGAAATAATGCTGGAGCAGCTTGTCAACATCGCTTCGGAATTTATCTTTACACTTGCCGTCTGCCAGACGTTCCACGCCGTGTATTATTTCAGAAAGTACGGTTGCCGTGATGAAAAGGCTTTCAATCGGCTGGCTGTCAAGCCACCTGAGGACGCCTAAATTCGGCGCTGGCTTGAGCGGTTCAGACAATATATTTGTATCGAGGACAATCATGAAAAGTCAGCAGGCTCAACTATGTCCCCGGGCAAGTTTGTATCTAGCTCTATCCCGTCGTACTTACGTCCAAGATTATATAATGCTGTGCCTAACCCAATGTCTCTTGGCCTGGTTGCTTCTTCCAAAATTGCGCGGATTTCGGCCTCAGTGCTGCGAGAGTGATTCGCCGCGCGCAGTTTTAGGGCGCGATGAGTTGCTTCTGGGATATTTCGAATGGTGACAGCAGGCACTTGATATCATCCTTGCAAATTTGATAGCAATGATATCGTATCTCTTAATATGATGTCAAATTAGTATTTGGACCGTAAAATTACTCAGGGAAGTCTTGGCTCTCAACCGCGCCGCTCGCTACCTGCGCCAGATGTTTGGCGCGGCGATCTGCCCATGCGTCTTTTTCGGATTGTGAGATGGAGACGCCTGTGACGATTGGGTCGATGCTAGGGGCGGTTGCGTTTGCGGTGGTCTGGTCTGCCATGTGGCTTGGTGCGGTGAAAATTACCGATAGGCAAAATATCGCAATTTTTAACATCGTGACGCGCTCCGCATTCGTTTATAAATTACGAATAATTTGATAAGAATTCGTTAAGTGGCGTATAGGATTAGGCGTCGGCGCGGGCGATGATGATGACCGGGATGCCGAGCAGGCGGGCGGCGGCAATTTTGGTGTATGCGCCTTTGCCGCCTGAGTTGCGGCAGATGATGTGGGTGATTTTTCGGCTTACTAAGAGCGCATATTCTTGTTCCATTGAGCCCGGCTTGGCGGCGAGCAAATCATAGCTCGCAAGGTTCAGCGGGGCAGGCAGAATATCCACCATCCTTACGACAAAATGCACGTCGGTACGCGAAGCAAACGGCGCGATGTGTTGGCTGCCGAGCGCGAGCAAGACGGTCGCACCTTTTGGAATCGCGGCGATGGCGTCGTCGGTATCTGCGACCTCAATCCACTCGTCGCCTTCCATTTTTTCCCACTGCGGGCGCTTGTGGATTATCAATTCAACGTCGGTTTTCAGTACTGCGGCCTTGGCATTTTTGGATATTTGCAGCGCGAACGGATGGGTCATATCGATGAGTTGGTCGATGTGATTTTCGATGAGGAAACTGGCCAATCCCTCCACGCCACCGAAACCGCCAATGCGAACAGTGCCTGCTAACGGTGCGGGTTCACGGGTGCGTCCGGCGAGTGAAATGGTGACGTTATGGCCTGCTTTCACAAGCGTTTCGGCCATGTCAGCGGCCTCGCGTGTGCCGCCTAAAATTAGGATGTTTTTAGCCGTGCCGCGCAATGATTTTACCCTTGCGATCGGTGATCAAAATCTCGACAGCAACAGGTGCACCGCGTAGGATATCCATTGCCTTTTCATGCGCCTGTATGGCGATGATTGCCGCCATATCAAAGTCAGATTGTTGCGTGATTTCAAGCACTTCTTGCGCGGTATTGGCTTTTTGAATCCGCTCAATAAGACTTTGATTCAACTTGTTATCGCGGGCGATTGTGGCCAGAAAATCGAAGTCGATTTGGCTGCGCGATGAG
>JANPBE010000211.1:0-6138 GCA_031430295.1 Phyllobacterium sp. | reverse complement strand
TGGACGGTGCTAACTTCACCGCAACCTCGGTCGAGGCCAAGCCGGTCAAGCGCTCATCTGGGCCTCCATTTACAACTTCTACATTGCAGCAAGCGGCATCCGGACAGCTGGGTTATTCGCCAAACCGCACCATGCAAATCGCCCAAAAGCTGTACGAAGGCATTGAAATCGATGGCGAAACCGTTGGTCTCATCACATATATGCGTACCGATGGTGTGCAAATGGCACCGGAGGCGATTGATGGCGCACGCCGTATGATCGGCTCGGAATTCGGCGAGCGCTATGTGCCTGAAAAGCCACGCTATTTTACCGCAAAAGCCAAAAATGCGCAGGAAGCGCATGAGGCTGTGCGCCCGACTGACTTCTTCCGCCACCCCAATGAGATGCGCAAATTCCTCGATAACGACATGGCGCGCATCTATGAATTGATCTGGAAACGCGCGGTTGCCAGCCAAATGGCTAACGCGGAGATGGAACGAACAACGGTCGAGATCAGTGCGGCAAACGCCCAGACACAGCACGGAAACGGTACGGAAACCGCCCAGAAAGTGGCCGGACTGCGCGCTGTCGGCACTGTTGTGCGTTTCGACGGCTTCTTGGCCGCCTACATGGACCACAAGGAAGATGAGGAAGAAGACGAAGACGCCAAGCGCCTGCCGCTCATCAACGCCAATGAGGCGCAGGCCAAGCAAGCCATCGCCGCTACCCAGCACTCCACCGAGCCGCCGCCGCGCTACTCCGAAGCCTCGCTCATCAAGCGCATGGAAGAGCTCGGCATTGGCCGGCCGTCCACTTATGCCGCGACGCTGAAGACACTGTCTGACCGCGAATATGTGAAACTCGAAAAGCGCAAACTGTTCCCTGATTCGAAGGGGCGCATCGTTACGGCTTTCCTTGAAGGCTTCTTCAAGCGCTACGTCGAATATGATTATACGGCGGGCCTCGAAGAAAGGCTGGACGAAGTTTCAGACGGCAAGCTCGACTACAAGGTCGTGCTGCGTGATTTCTGGAAGGACTTCTCCGCCGCCATCAATGACATCAAAGAACTACGCATTACGGATGTGCTGAACGTCCTGAACGAAGACCTCGCGCCGCTGGCCTTCCCGCCTCGCGCCGACGGGTCCAATCCGCGCATCTGCCCGAAATGCGGCACTGGTAATCTCAGCCTCAAGCTTGGCAAGTTCGGCGCTTTCGTCGGCTGCTCCAATCATCCGGAATGCTCATACACCAAACAGCTCGGCGCAGAAAACGCTGCCGAGGGCAATGGCGGTGCTGGCCTCGACGAGCCAAAGATACTCGGCACGGACCCGTTCACCGGCGAGGAAATTTCGCTGCGCACGGGCCGCTTCGGGCCTTATGTGCAGCGCGGAGACGGCAAAGAAGCCAAGCGCGGCTCGCTGCCAAAAGGCTGGACTGTTGAAAGCATCGACCATGAAAAGGCACTAGCCCTTCTGTCCCTGCCCCGCGACATCGGCCAGCACCCGGAATCCGGCAAAATGATTTCCGCCAGCATTGGGCGCTACGGCCCGTATATTTTGCATGACGGCACATACGCCAACATTGAAAACGTCGATGAAGTGTTCTCCATCGGCCTCAACCGCGCTGTCGCCGTTATCGCTGATAAGATAGCCAAAGGCCCCGGCCGTGGACGCACGGGCACGCCTGCCGCGCTGGCAACGCTTGGCAACCATCCGGCGGACGACCAACCCATAACCGTGCGCGACGGCAAATATGGACCGTATATCAACCACGGCAAAACCAACGCCACCCTGCCAAAAGGCAAAGACCCGGCATCCGTGACGATGGAAGAAGCCATCGAGCTCATCGCTGCTAAAGCGGGCAAAGCGCCTGTAAAGAAGGCTCCAGCAAAAGCGGTGGCAAAGAAGGCTCCGGCCAAGGCGGCAGCGGTGGCGAAGAAGCCTGCTGTGAAAAAAGCGGCGGTTAAAAAGGTTGCGCCGAAAGCCTAGATGGGTTGATATTTGATAGGTTCGTCATTCTGGTCATATCATTTTATGGCTCGGAATGACGGACGTTTGTTGAGTTTTCTCAGCACATACAATTTCCAAAATAATTGGGATATTTGTACACCTAACTACCGCATCTCCAGCATAACAATCCCACTGACATCAACATCGCGCTCGGCTTTCCATGTATCATATGCGCCTTGCATTCTGATCCAGATGCCAGCGCCATCACCGAATAGTTTTCCAAGGCGTACTGCAATTGCGGGGCTAATCGGCTGTTTTTCATTGATAATGTCATACAGCGTTTGGCGGGAAATGCCGAGCAGTCTAGCAATCTCAGCTTTACTTTTGCCTGTGGCGGGAATGATAATTTCAGCCAGCATTTCGCCCGGGTGAGAAGGCTGGATAGGCGAATGCCTTAATGTATCAATGGCCATGATAGTCCTCCATGTCTAAATCTGTGGCGTTTTCACCTTCCCATGAGAAGGTGATGCGCCAAGGTAGCATCAAGTGGCCGAACCTCAAATCCCTACCCCCACTCCACTGCCCCGCCATCCCGCGTAACCACCAGCGCCCCTGCCGCCAAGCGATCACAAAACGCCACCACATTGAGGCAGTCATGTCGCGCACTTGGCACGACCAAACCATCATAATCCAAAAAATGCGCCACTTCGGCGATGTCTTGCGAGCGCGGGTATTCGCCGTTTTTCTCATTGTATGAAAGCTGGCCATAGCGTGAAATATCCAAACCCAGCGAGGCCAAGGCGGCAAGATCGAGCAGCTTTAGGGACCGTTGCAAAGGCAGGGCAATTTCATGGACGTAATATTTGACCTGTGACGGGATAACAGGCTGTCCGCGCAACAAATGGAACTTCATTTCGCTGATCGCGCCTTGCTTTTGCTCCGAGGTGTAAAGTACGTCAAATTTGCCGTCATCCCACCGGCCACCGGAGCGGGAGCATTGAATGGGATTGCGGCCCTCGCGCACCACACGCCAAACCGTACCCTCATAAATAACTGGCTCTATCGCCTCGATAGCGTCAATCAGCGCACTGTCCCTGCGTTTGCGAGGCGCTTCCATGTTTTAGATGAAAACCTCGTTATCCAGCCGGTCGATGACTTTCAGCACATCCAGTGTCCGCGCATCATGGATGAGATCAATGGCACGCTCACCATTCAACTGCGGATGTAGCGCATAAAGCCATGTACGGATTTCCGGCGCGGAGTAAAAGTCTCGCAAGCGCCCGACCACATAATGCAAATCCGAAAGCATCAACTCGCTGCGTGGCTGCGGCTTGATATCGCCAGATTTCCAGCGCGAAACAGTTGCCTTCGAGACCTCAGTGATATTGGCAATATCAGTGCCCTTTAGCCCGCCAATGCTTGCGAGCTCATCGAGAAAACGTGGAACTGCGCGAAGATGAATATTCATATCTGTAATTCCTCACGACGTTTTAAGCACAAAATGAATATAACATTAGTGTTTCACAAAATCAATTTATGAAACATCAATGCGTCATTCACTTTCCGCTTCCCCTACCCCTGCCAAAAATGCCAATACCAGCACCATAGCTTGTAGGATAAAATCAATATGGCGCGGCGGATTCCCGGGACTGGTGTTAATGTGACGAAGGCAACGGAGTCAAAAGCTTCGGCTTCCGGCAAGCGGCGCGGGGATTTGCCGGATCGCGAGGCGCTTTTGGCCTATTTGCGCGAGAATCCCGGCGATACATCCAAGCGCGATATTGCCAAGGCTTTCGGCATCAAGGGCGATAATCGGGTTATTCTCAAAGCCATGATCCGCGAGTTGAAGGGCGAAGGTGCGCTGAAAAAACAGGGCAAGACACTTGCCGTTTCCGGTGCGCTTCCCCCAGTTTTGGCGATGGATATTTTTACCCGCGATAAAGACGGCTCGCTGGTGGCCTGCCCCGTGGAGTGGGACGAAGCGCAGGGCAAAGCGCCGACTGTCACCATTAAAACCGCGCGTAGTGCTGCTGGCCCTGCTCCCGGCATTGGCGACCGCGTTTTGGTGCGCCTATTCGGCCATGATGGCGAGGCTGGCTATACCGGCCGCGTGGTGAAGAAACTGGATAAGAACAAAGGCCTCGTGCTCGGCATTTTCCGCGAGCTGGCCAATGGCGAGCTGCGCATTGACCCCGTCGAGCGCCGCCAGCCGGAGTTGATTATTGACCCCGATTTTAGGGGTGCGGCCAAGGATGGCGATCTGGTTGAGGTGGAGCCGGTACGCGTGGGGCGCTATGGCATCGCACGCGGCAAGGTCATCAATGTGGCAGGCTCAATCAGTTCTGAAAAAGCCATTTCGCTGATTGCCATTCATATGCACGGTATCCCCAATGTGTTCCCGCAAGCGGTGCTGGATGCTGCGTCAGCGGCAAAGCCTGCCACCCTTAAAGGCCGCGAAGACTGGCGCGACCTGCCGCTTATCACCATTGATCCGGCGGACGCCAAGGACCATGACGATGCGGTTTATGCCATTGCGGATACCAATCCGAACAATCCCGGTGGCTACATCATCACAGTCGCGATTGCCGATGTTGCCGCCTATATTCGAACAGGAACGCCGATAGACGCAGAAGCGCTAAAGCGCGGCAACTCGACCTATTTCCCCGATCGTGTGGTGCCAATGCTGCCGGAGCGGATATCCAACGATCTGTGCTCGCTGCGCGAATTAGAGGATCGTCCGGCACTTGCGGTGCGGATGACCATTACCAAGGACGGCACGAAAACCGGCCATTCGTTTCATCGCATCATGATGAAGAGCCATGCCAAACTATCCTACCAGCGGGCACAGGCAGCCTATGACGGCGCGCCGGATGAAAAGTCCGGCCCACGGGTGGAAAGCGTACTGAAGCCGCTCTATGAGGCTTATTTTGCACTGAAACGTGGCCATATTTCACGCCAGCCTTTGGATTTGGACCTGCCGGAGCGCAAGATATTGCTCAATCCGGATGGCACGGTGAACAAGGTTTTCATCCCTGAGCGGCTCAACGCGCATCGCTTGGTCGAAGAAATGATGATCCTTGCCAACGTCGCGACTGCCGAAACATTGGAAGCCAAGCAACAGACGCTGGTCTATCGCATTCACGATCAGCCATCGCTTGCCAAACAGGAATCGCTGCGCGAATTTTTGAAGACGCTGGATATTCCGCTGGCCAAAGGCATTGCGCTGCGCCCGAAAGATTTCAACAATATTCTGACGCAAGTGCGCGGCACTGTCAGCGAAACACTGGTGAATGAAGTGGTGCTGCGCTCGCAAAGCCAAGCGGTGTATAATCCGGACAATATCGGGCATTTCGGCCTGAATCTGCGCAAATACGCGCATTTCACCTCGCCCATCCGCCGCTATTCGGACCTTATCGCCCACCGTGCGCTGATAAAAGCGCTGAACCTTGGCGATGATGGATTGACGCTCGAAGAAGAAGCGCAGCTTACGGAAATCGGCGGGATGATTTCCTCGACGGAGCGCCGCTCCATGGCCGCCGAGCGCGATACGATTGACCGCCTCATCGCCAATCACCTCAAGGACCGCATTGGCGAGGTTTTTGACGGGCGTATCTCCGGCGTGGTGGGGGCGGGTCTATTTGTCACCCTGCCCGCCTATGGCGCTGACGGCTTTGTGCCCGTATCTACGCTGGAAGATGACTACTACCATTTTGTGGAAGCCAGCCACGCACTGGTCGGCGAGCGTAGCGGCCAAGGCTACCGGCTCGGCGATGCAGTTGAGGTGAAGCTGACGGATGTGCAGGTCTATGCCGGTTCCATCCGCTACGAAATGGTGTCAAAACCCAAGGCGCTTGCCGGTGTTTCGCAATCATTCCACAAGGCGAAGCGCCACATTCGCAAATCGAACTATGGTCCCGTTGGCCGCGCAAGCGCTGGCAAACCGGCGAAAGGTGCAAAACGCAGATGAGTGTTCAAATGTTGACCGGTGATATGGCGCAGCGCGAGACCCGCCCGGTGATGCCAGCTATGAAGCGCGGCTTTCTTGGGCGTTGCCCAAATTGCGGCAATGGCAAGCTGTTTCGCGCTTATGTAAAGCCTGTCGATAATTGCGCTGTCTGCGGCGAGGATTTCACCCCGCAACGCGCCGACGATTTGCCCGCCTACATCGTGGTTTCGATTGTTGGCCACATTGTTGTTGGCGGCTTTATGG
>JANPBE010000210.1:0-3164 GCA_031430295.1 Phyllobacterium sp. | reverse complement strand
TGGAGACTCATGAATTTCGACAGATAAGCGACGAGGAATATGACGCCATAAACCATCGTAGCGGTCGAGCCATTTTGGTAGCGCTTGCCATTGACTTCGAGCCACATTTTTAAGTTCTGCGGATCAGCGATTTCGTCTTTGGTCACAAGCCATGGTCCGGTAGGGCCGAACGTATCGGCGGACTTGCCTTTGGTCCATTGGCCGGAACGTTCAATCTGAAATTCGCGCTCGGACAAATCATTGATGACACAGAAACCGGCGACATGGTCCATCGCGTTTTCTTCTGTGACATATTTGGCCTTGCTGCCGATGATGACGCCGAGCTCAACTTCCCAATCGGATTTCACCGAGTTACGCGGAATTTCAACATCATCATTGGGGCCGACGATGGCTGATGTTGCCTTCATGAAAATGACTGGTTCTGGCGGAACTGCCATGCCGGATTCGGCGGCGTGGTCGGCGTAGTTGAGGCCGATGCAGATGAATTTTCCTGTGCCAGCAACACATGGGCCGAGGCGCGGGTTGCCTTCGACAAGTGGCAGATCATCGAGCTTCAACTTTGCAAGACGTGCAAGACCAGCAGGCGAAATTGCTTCGCCGCCAATATCGGTTACATGTGCGGACAGTTCGCGGATGCGCCCTGCACTATCGATAATTCCCGGCTTTTCAGAACCGGCGTTGCCATAACGAACTAGTTTCATTTCATATCCTCAAAGGTCTAAAATTAAAGCGCCCAGCCGCCGTCAATTATGGTGGCTTGGCCGGTGGTGTATGGCGCGGTGGCCAGATAGACGGCGAGATCCGCAATTTCTTCCGCCTTGCCGAGGCGGCCCATCGGCTGGCGGGCGACGAAGGCCTTCATGGCGGCGTCATAGTCGCCAGTGGCCCGCAAGCGATCATCCAAAGACGGGCTTTCAACTGTGCCGGGGCAGATTGCGTTGCAGCGGATGCCTTTTGTCACGTAATCGGCGGCAACGGATTTTGTCAGGCCGATGACGGCTGCCTTGGTGAGCGAATAGACGAAGCGGTTTGGCACGCCTTTGAGTGACGAGGCAACAGAGGCCATGTTGATGATGCAGCCATCGCCGCGCTCCAACATGCCCGGTAGCACTGCCCGAATGGTGCGCACCATGGAGCGGATGTTCAAATCGACCGCGAAATCAAAATCCTTGTCGCTGGCTTCAAGAATGGAACCGGCGTGGACGAAACCGGCGCAATTGAACAGCACATCGACTGCGCCAATTTCGGCAACCAGCGCATTGACGGCATCGGTATCCAGCACATCCAAGCGTTTGGCAGTAATACCCTGCTCCTTGCCCAGTGTTTCCAGCGTGGTGTCATTTATATCAGTGCCAATGACCCGCGCGCCTTGTGCGGCAAACGCAAGCGCCGTAGCGCGGCCAATGCCCTGCCCCGCAGCGGTGATGAGAACAGTCTTGCCTTTCAGCGATAGAGTCATTGCAAAGTCCTTTGCCTATAAAGTACATTATTCCTAGCCAATATGTGTCTTCTCTTAGTGGCGCAACAAATGAATGTACGGAAGTTCAAAAATAGCCGCTAAACATTTTTCCATGTGACTTGAGACTATGGTTTGGCATCGTGACCGGCAAGGTGGGCGGGACAGGTTTTTGGAGGGAAATTGATGATAATTGATACGCATCTTCACACGATTGATACGGAGCGACTTTCATACCCTTGGCTTGCGAAGGCCCCGACGCTTAATCGCAACTTTTCTCTTCAAAACTACGAAACCGAGGCAAAGCGCTGCGGGATAACTCACGCCCTGCATATGGAAGTGGATGTGGCCGAAGCTGATATTGAAAATGAAAGCATGATGGTGGCGGAGTATATTGCAAAGACGAGTTCAATCGTCTGCGGCGCTATTTCCGCCTGCCGACCAGAATTCGAAGACTTTGCGCATTTTCTTGATAGGCAGTTAGCAAATCCGATTATCAAAGGATTGCGCCGTGTGTTGCATGATAGGCCGGACGATCTGTCCACGACTACCGTATTCAAGGATAATGTTAAGCGCTTATCGGACACCAAATTGCCGTTTGATATTGTTGTTTTCCCGCACCAAATGCCGCTGGCTATCGCGCTGGTGGATCATTGCACCGATGTGCAATTCGTGCTGGATCATTTAGCCAATCCACCATTGAAGGAGCACGACCTCGGCATATGGAGCGGACATATTTCCGAAATCGCCAAGCGCGCGAATGTGGCGGTCAAAATCTCCGGAATGTTGAATAATGCCGATCCAGTGAGTTGGACGGTCGATAGCTTGCGTCCGGCGTTTGAGCATTGCATCAGCGCATTCGGCTGGGACCGTGTGGTGTGGGGTAGTGATTGGCCCGTGGTGACGCTTGGTGGCACGCTTAGTACTTGGGTGGCGGCTACTCATGCGCTTCTAGTCGGCACAAGCGTTAGCGAACGGCAAAGCCTGCTTGCTGGCAATGCCCAGCGCATTTGGCACCTATAAAAAAGCCGGATAAGGCTTGCGCATCATCCGGCTTTTTACCTTTGGGAGGTATTACTTCTTAGCCGTTGGCTTGCCAGCGGCATCGAAGCAATGGAGTTTACCCGCCATTGGCGACACACTGATTGTATCGCCAACCTTATACTTGCTCGTGCCGTTCAAGCGCACGATCATTGGCTCGGCAGTGCCCATCTCGACGAACACATAGCTGTCTGAGCCAAGGTTTTCGGTGTGGATAACTTCGCCGGACCAAATGCCGTTTTTCTCAACAACATCCATATGCTCTGAGCGAATACCAATGGTCTTGGCGCCATAGGCTTCCGCATACTTGCCATCGAGGAAGTTCATCTTTGGAGAACCGATGAAGCCTGCAACGAACAGCGATTGTGGATTGTCGTAAAGTTCGAGCGGTGTGCCGACCTGTTCTACCAGACCATCACGCAACACACAGATGCGGTCTGCCAGTGTCATGGCCTCAACCTGATCGTGGGTTACGTAGATCATGGTCGCGTTCATGGAATGATGGAGCTTGGCAATTTCCAAACGGGTTGCCACGCGTAGCGCGGCATCAAGGTTGGACAAAGGCTCATCAAACAAGAACACTTTTGGATCACGCACGATGGCACGGCCAATGGCAACACGTTGGCGTTGACCGCCGGAGAGTTGCTTTGGCAGGCGCTCAAGATAT
>JANPBE010000209.1:0-1761 GCA_031430295.1 Phyllobacterium sp. | reverse complement strand
CAAAAATTCCACACATGCCTCGCTCCCTCACTAAAACAAATTGAAAACTCAAATTGGATATTGCAGGAAGTGTGCCAGTCTTAATTCATTGAATTTATGATGTTTTCTCTAAATCTGAATCGCGAAGTGCAAACTGTTTTGCAAATTGGGAGACCGCGGCGGTGAATGCGATCAAGATATAGACCGGCCAAGTGAACCCTTGCGTGAGGAATGTTCCGGAACCGAAAAAGCCTGCAAAGCCGGATAGAACGGCGTAGGACAAAGCCGTGACTGAGACGGGCGCGTTATTGTTACGAAGCGAGCGCGAGGCGACTAAAACCACGCGTACATTCATCAATACCATGACAACGAAGGCGATGATTCCGGGGAACCCGGTTTCGGCTAAAACGCCTAGCCATGTTGAGTGTACGGCCTTGTTAAAGCCGGTCCAATGCGGCGTGTAGAGCCAGAAATTGGGAATGAAATTATCGAGCCCAACGCCATGGAGTGGCTTGGCCAGCGCCATGTTATAGGCAGCGGTCCACGCCCAGATGCGGCCCATCGCGCTTTCGTCAATGCCAGATTCTGACGCGCCGCCAGAGGAGCGGTCAGAGATGCCCGCAAACAAAAATAAGATGCTACCAACAAGGCCGCCAACGCCACCGAGCAGGAGTTTGGATTTCACGATGCGAAGACCGGTGACCGCAAAAACTGCCAATGTGCCAATGATCCCGCCACGGCTTTGTGTGCACAGCACCGCCCAGACGATGAGGCAGGTTGCAGCAAAGCCAAGAAGGCGCAGGAACCAGCGATGCTTAGTTGTTGCCATGGCGACAGCGAACGACAAAGGAAATGTGAGCACCAATGACAGGTCATTTGGATCGCCTAAAACCGAACCGAAATCGCGCCCGATTGTGACGCGGGTTCCTTCCACCAAGCCGATGCCTGCGAGCTTGTTCGAGACCGCAACCATCGAAACCAGTGCACCGGAGATGACCATGATTTTGAGCGTCAGAGCAAAATCTGTCTCTTTGCGGACAAGCCACGCGATGGCGAGCGTCATGATGCCGATTTTTACGTAAGTCGAGTTCCAATAGTCAAATGCAATGCCGAAGTTCGAGGCGAACGGCAGGCCTAAGGTGACGATGGAGAAAAACACCGAAAAGGTTGTGAGTTCCGGCCCCCAATATGGTTTCACCTGTTTTTTGACGCCGATGTGCCAGACTAAAACTAGCAATGTTGGCAAGGCCAACAATTGAGGAATGTGCAGCGGCATTAGAAACGGGAACGCTTCATGCAGCCGGAAAAACGAAAAAGCTACGAAGCCGAGGCATAGCCAAATGGGAATGCGGAAGACAAAGAATATCACGACCGGCAGCAGCCCAAGCGGGACAAGTAGCGCTGGTTGCGCGATGGCAAATATGGGCAGGACAGCAAACGCCGATGCGGCTAGAGCGATCAAAAGTGATCTACTTTTGCCAGCATTGGAAGGATGGCGCGTGCCGCCTGAGATCGGTGCTGTTGCGAAATCAGGCAAGGCGGGCTCGACCAAACTTTGGCACTGAAACAAATTCCAGCATGAGTGCATAGCCGAAGACAAGCAGCGGCGTTGCCACGGCAAGAGCCAGATTTAGCGCTAGAGATATGCCTTGCTGCGCGACAAGAACGGGGACGATTGATGCAAGGCTGACCAATAATGCTGGCCAAGTGAATAGCGGCACAGGTGCCGTATTTTTTGCACGGATTACAAAGACTACCAATCTGACGAGATGTGCGGCAAGG
>JANPBE010000208.1:0-3480 GCA_031430295.1 Phyllobacterium sp. | reverse complement strand
GCTCTTGACCCTGCCGGTGCGCCTTGTGCATGGTGGTCACTTCCCTAGTTTCAGCGGCGAGCGCTACCGAATGCTCATCCGGCAATGGCTTGACGAGAAGCAAAAACAATAAGGATTTCAATGACATGAGCGATCATAAATTCAATCAACCGCTGGGCGGCAATGAAATGCCGCGGTTTGCCGGACCTGCCACAATGATGCGTTTGCCCTCGCAAAGTGATGCGTCTGGGTTGGATGCTTGTTTCGTTGGCATTGCCATGGATATAGGTACATCAAACCGCCCCGGCACCCGCTTTGGGCCCCGCCAAATACGCGCCGAATCCTCCATGCTGCGCCCCTATAATATGGCAACTGGCGCTGCCCCGTTTGATTGCATGCAAGTGGCAGATATTGGCGATGTCGCCATCAACACTTTTGATCTCAAAAAGACCGTTGATATCATTACACAATCTTACGATGCCATCCTCAAACATGATTGCATCCCGCTAACGCTTGGCGGCGATCACACGCTTACCTATCCAATTTTGCGTTCTATTGCCAAGAAACACGGCCCCGTCGCGCTCATCCATATTGATGCTCACGCCGATATCAACGACGAAATGTTTGGCGAGAAAATTGCCCACGGCACGCCGTTTCGCCGCTCATTTGAAGATGGATTATTGCAGCCTGATAAGGTTTTCCAAATCGGACTGCGCGGAACCGGCTACTCACCAGAAGATTTCAACTGGTCACGCAGCAAGGGTTTTACCGTCGTTCAAGCGGAAGAATGCTGGGGCAAGTCATTGAAATCATTGATGAATGATATCCGCGCTAAAATTGGCGATACCCCGACCTATTTGACTTATGATGTTGATAGCCTTGATCCAGCGTTTGCACCCGGAACCGGAACCGTTGAAATCGGCGGTCTCACAATTTGGCAAGCGCTGGAACTAGTGCGTGGTTGCGCAGGACTCAATTTGGTAGGTTGCGACCTAGTGGAAGTCTCCCCGCCATACGATCCATCCGGCAACACAGCGCTGATTGGTGCCAATTTGCTTTACGAGATGTTGTGTGTCTTGCCAGCGTGTGTCAAAAACTCGAAGACACAGCCAAAAGTTCCATAAGCATCATTATGTGATTTTAATTTGTAGCCGGGTGAGCGCTATTGTGAACTGCGACCTTTGAGTGTTTTCAATTCATTGGAACACGAGGCGCACAAAATGACACGAACCTATTCTCAGCTAAGTGGTGATGAGCGACGAAAGTTGGAGCAATGGCGCGTTGCCAAAATTAGTATTGATGTGATCGCGGAGAAGCTTGGACGTCATCGTTCAACGATATTTCGTGAGCTGAAGCGGAACCGCTTTCAAGATATCATCATGCCGCATATAACGGGTTACTTCTTCATGGTTGCGAAGATGAAGTCGGCAACACGCCCTACCAAGGATTGCAAATTGATCCGCCATACTGGCCTTCAAAATTTGATCATAGATCGCATTAAGGCTGGGTGGACACCCGAGCAGATTGCTGGCCGAATGCGTTTGGAAAATGCGCCCGTTCGGGTCTGTCAGGAGACGATTTATCGGTTCGTCTACTCAGAGGAAGGCCGCAAGCATGATCTATGGTGGTATCTGCCTGAGCACCGTCGAAAGCGTCGCAGACGGGGAGCACGCAAACGCCCTGCTCCCAAATTCAAGAAAGAAAACAGTATATTATTCCGCCCGGATATCGTGGCTCATCGAGGCCAGTTTGGCCACTGGGAGGGAGATTTGATGTTGTTCAAGCAGAAATTTGGGCAAATGAATGTCACATCCATGGTCGAGCGATTGAGCAGGTTCACGTTAATTTTGAAGAACAGGGACAGACGCACTCGACCCATTATGGATACGCTGATCCGCGTGTTCGGTGCACTGCCCATCATCGCTCGTCGATCAGTTACGTTTGATCGTGGCAGTGAGTTTATCGATTGGCCGCACCTCCAAGCCCATGTTGGGATGCAGACTTGGTTTTGTGATCCGCAAAGCCCTTGGCAAAAGGGCACGGTGGAAAACACCAATCGCCGCGCCCGTCGTTGGCTTCCAAGAGAGCTTGATCCTGCAACGATCACGGACAGTCATCTCAAGGCCATTTGCGAAGGTCTCAATAGTACCCCAAGAAAGTGTCTTGGATGGAAAACACCAGCAGAGTTGTTCAGAGAAAAGGTGCTGGACAAATCGACATGATTACTCAAACTCAAACCAGCTCGAAAAGTCGCAGTTCAGGTATCGCTCACAACCCACAAAAGTAGCTGCGAAAACTTAAATTGGCACTGAGTTCCTCAGCGTTCATGCCGTGACCAACGACAGATCCAGTAAACGACTGCGGCAAATGACTGACCCAACTTGACATTAAATCGAAAACTATTCCATCCGCCGTCAAAGTTTCTGCGCACAGGTAAAAAGCTTGCAGAGCTACATCGTCGATGTGTTTAACAAAACGCGAGGTCGCGTAAAACAGACCATCGTCGCTGTTATCAATTTTGGCAAAAGCCTCTTGAGGCAGATTGGCAATGTGTTGTTTTAAAAGGCAGATACACACGGCTGACGAATTATCACCAACTGCATCAATATCGCATAGTGTCGGATGAAAAGGCAAAACCCGCTCATCTCAAGGCACCTTTTCCAAAATCACACAACAAAGAACCCTCTAGAAATACAAATACCCGCCTCTATATCCCTATCCGTGTATGTCATGAATTGTGGGAGGATAATACAATATGATGAACAATATCAGAGACTTGAAAAATGTTTTTTGGTTAGGCACCGTAATGACGTTGGCTAGCTCAAGTCAATCTTATGCCAGCAGCACTTTGGCAGCTGACGACTTCGTGGGTATTTCATTTTGGCTGATTTCCATGGCTCTCGTAGCCGCCACCGCGTTTTTCTTTCTTGAAACTCAACGCGTTGCCGGCAAGTGGAAAACTTCGCTTACCGTATCCGGGCTAGTTACAATGGTCGCAGCAGTGCATTATTTCTACATGCGCGAAGTATGGGTAACCACCGGCTCGACACCCACTGTTTACCGCTACATTGACTGGCTGATAACGGTGCCATTGCTGATGGTTGAGTTTTTTCTCATTCTGTCAGCAATAACGAAAGTTCCGGCAGGCGTGTTTTGGCGGCTGATAATCGGCACACTAGTGATGCTTATCGGTGGGTACCTCGGCGAGGCAGGGTATGTTTCGGTTTGGCCAGCCTTTATTGTCGGCATGCTCGGTTGGGCTTTTATTTTGTATGAAATCTTTTTCGGCCAAGCAGGAAAAATCAATGCAGAAAAAGCTCCCCCAAGTGTAAAGTCAGCATTCAGCTTAATGCGCTGGATCGTGACAATTGGTTGGGCAGTATACCCGATAGGATACTTCTTCGGCTACTTGACTGGCAGCAGCCCTGCCGACAGCATGAAGGCGTTGAACGTAATATACAATCTTGCCGATCTCCTAAACAAGGTGGCATTCGGTGTCAT
>JANPBE010000207.1:0-1798 GCA_031430295.1 Phyllobacterium sp. | reverse complement strand
CTTTGTTGTATTAGGTTGTGATAATTGATAGATAGAGGTTGAACTTATCCACAACTTATTGGGTTGGGCACACACACAGGACTAATCAAGGTGCGCTGTTCGCGATTTATCGCTGCTGTGAAGGGTATTGTTAAAATAACGAAATTTTCGCAAAAGTTCCATAAGTATCATTATGTGATTGAATACCATGCCCCTCGGCCGGCGCCATTTAGTGCCAAATGCCCGTCGGCAACCAAGACCCTGAAATATTGTTTCAGCGTGTTGCGATTGACTTGCGTTAGCCGCTCGGCGTTGCTGATATTCAGCCGTCCATGTTCGCGCACGAGGTCGATCAGCTGTGCGGATATTTCAGGTAACGCACCCATCATCAGTTTTTCGCGCTCTACTTTTTGGCGCAAATGGCGCATTTGTTTTTGGAGTACACTCAGAAAGAAAATGAGCCAGGGGTTCCAATTGGGTGCGTCGGTTCTGATCGTTCCCTGAGTTTCGCGCAAAGCCAGATAGTAGGCTTCCTTGCTATTTTCGATCACGCTTTCAAGTGAACTAAAGGGAATATAGGTGTAGCCTGACCTGAGCAAAAGTATTGTTGTGAGGATGCGGCTTAATCTGCCATTGCCATCTTGAAACGGGTGAATTTCCAGAAACACCACTGTGAATATTCCGATCAGCAATAGTGGGTGAAGGGTCTTTCCTTCAATTGACCTGTTGTACCATTCGATGAGTTCGCTCATTAGTTTTGGCGTATCGAACGGGCTTGCGGTTTCAAACACAATACCTATCTGGACACCCTCCCCGTCGAAGGCCACTACTGAATTTGATCCAGTCTTATATTCACCCCGATGGCGTTCATCTTTGGCGCTGTGGCGCAGCAAATCGCGGTGCAATTGTTTGATATGATTTTCTGTGACGCTAATTTCTCGCCAGGCATCAAAAACCAATTCCATCACTTCGGCATAGCCTGCAACTTCTTGCTCATCGCGGGTTTCGAAGGTTTTTATTTCAAGGTTTGATAGCAATCGTTGCACGTCTTGGTCAGATAGTCGGCTACCCTCGATACGCGTTGAAGAGCCGATGCTTTCGATGGTAGCGACACGGCGCAGTGCTGTCAGCCGGTCAGGAGCCAATGTACCAAGTGCTCGCCATGCACCCTTGAACTCATCAATCTCGGCGATTAGTGAGAGCATAGTGGGGGTGATGAGGAGTGAGTTTATTTGGATCATACCCAATCATACACCTGATTACATCCAATTAGAAGTCCAAAAGTACACCCAATTATAGCCAATAAAGCGGAGGATTAGACGCTAATATAAAGGCTTGTTGGATTAAGCGGTAACTGAGATTTCGATATTTTGATAATAATTATGGTCCTGCAATCGCATAGCCTCCACCAGAAAAGTCGCAGTTCAGATATAGCATACAGAGCCAAGCTATGATCACGTTTTATTGTACTGGAAAAATCAAAAAACTAATGATAACGGTACATTTGTTGAACGACAACATCGGGAGCATTCTTGATTCTAGTGCCTGAAACATCGGCGATTTGTGAAAAAAACCTGCGCAAGCTTCAACAGCGCTCGCGGGTGAATGCCGAATTTCTGCGCTTAGCTTCAATCATATTCATTACGCTTGCTGCGTTATTTTTTGGTGCATCCGCGGATCGTGCGCAAGCACATGGTATGCATCCCATTATTGTGTCACAACCAAACGTACTGACAAACAATACAAATGCTCCAGACATCGTTGAGAGCATAGACAATATCGCGGATGTCGCAGTCAACGGATGCGGTAGCAATTGCTG
>JANPBE010000206.1:0-1567 GCA_031430295.1 Phyllobacterium sp. | reverse complement strand
CACAATTCCAGTTGGAGAAACAGGTGCAGCAGTGCCCGCAGTCGCTGTGGCAATACTCGATGGAATGCTCTGTAAATTAGTCGATGCAGAAAACGCGAATGTACCCGTTCCACCGTTGGAGACTTTTTGCAATTTAACAGTCTCAACATTCCACTTCAAAGCGCCAATCTGCGTGGTATCATTTGCAGTTTGGTTGGTGCCAACCTGCTTCCCGCTGCGAACAAAAATTCGCGTGACGGCCACATTAGCTGGAAATGTAAATGTGACGGATGTTCCTACACCAAAACCCGTGTTGGTTACCGTGTTGTCAATTGATTGAATGCCCACCGCCAGCGTATCCAAGGCAGAGGCTGCGTTGAACCTATTTACCCTAGGTGAATAGGCGGATTTTTCTGTTCCATTGATGACATAGTAAGATGCTAAAATCGGCACCTGTGTGACGCCGTTGTAAGCAAACACCTCAATGTTATCGCCGAAATCAATACCCGCCCAATTAAACGTCAAACCTGTGACAGCGCTATTAAAACCTAAATCATACGCGCCGTAGCCAGCCGAGCCTGTTGGAGCTGTGGTCGAGTTGGTTGCGTAATACACATAACGTGGCTGAAAGCGGAGAGTGTTAGCATCTGGGAAACTAACGCCACCGTTCCAACTCGCCGGTGAGGTTCCATCTTGCTTAACAATTGAGGCCGTAACCCCGAAATTATACGGACCGAGTTGTCCCAAATTGGTCAGTGTGCCCGTATTTGCGGTACCGGATGTTGACCCCCCGATATTTAGAGTACCAACCGTATAAACACCATTGATGTTCGCAGGCGCCAGCACCTCCGACTTGCTCTCGCCAATCAACAAAAAATTGATCAGCATAATTGAGATTAAAATTTTAATTTTAATTGTGCAGTTGACTAAAAGACGAGAGATTATCGGAGAAACTTGCCGCGCATTTTCGATGCCACATGGCATAGAAAGCCGGGCAGTCTGAAAATCTCCAGTTACCTCATCTTCTAAGTGTCGATGCACCGCAAACTCCCCAAAATATGTGCAACAATTCGATCGCAGCAAAGCCACGACCGTCACACAATAATATTTTACTGGTACACAAAGCCCCACGCCTTGGCCGCACACATGGCCGATGTCGGTCGCACTTGCGACCAAATTAGCCGGTGGACACCGCCCACTTCCCCTACGGCTAAATTAGCGAATCACTTCACTTACAATTAGTTGCAAACTACGAATCGTGCGAATCGGCGTCAACAGGGGCTGAATCGATTTTGCAAATTTATTTTTTCTTGATTCACTGCTTATTTTGGACAAGTCGGCTGCGTGACAATTTTGGCGATATAAGTGAGTAAAGGACTACTTTTCCCATGGAATATGGAGCTCTTACTTGCTACGCTGTCGTGCTAATGTAGGAGTTTTGGCTGATGATATTCAATGAGATTGACGAAAATTGTACTGTCTCTGCGCAAATTCTGCCTGAAGACATCGGCGAAATTGTCGCTGCCGGGTTCAAAAGTATCATTTGCAATCGTCCGGATGGCGAGAGTGCGGATCAGATTCCCTTCGC
>JANPBE010000205.1:0-6886 GCA_031430295.1 Phyllobacterium sp. | reverse complement strand
CCCCGTTGCAACGAGCGAGAGGATTATGCGCCCGGATTCTGGGGTGTGGATAAAAGCAGGATAAATAATTTGAAATTGCGCGATTCTTAGCCTTCCCCCTTGCGGGGAAGGTGTCGGCACAGCGGACGGATGGGGGTGGTGACTACAGCAAACAGCTTGCAGAACTACAGCAATATCATCAGCTTAGCCGGTAACACCGCATCTTCCGCGCCACCCCCATCCGTCGCCTTGCGGCGACACCTTCCCCGCAAGGGGGAAGGCTGGAGGCCACATATTTTCGTGGATAGAATTTATAAAAATGCCGACTATCGTCTCAATGTCACGCCCAGATAGATGCTTGACGTGCTTTGTTTGCGGGTGGCGTCTGGTGTTAAAATGCGCTCGTGGCGTAGGCGGGTGTTGATGCCGACGTAGCGGTTGAGGAAATAGGTTCCGCCGGCTTCCGCAGATAGGATTGTTTCGCTTGGCGATGTGCTGGCATAGTCACGCCAGCCGAGACCGAGAGCAAAATTGGCTTCGAGATTTGGTCTGATGGTCCGGGTGAGGGTGGCGCTGGATGTATAAAGCACCGAGCCGCTGGAGGTCGCCGATGTTGCGCCTTCAACCGCTGTGCCCAAGGCAAATGCCACGTTGGTGCCACGCTGCGGCGACCAGTTCAACGTGCCTTTAAGGTCTAGACCCGAGACATTCTTGAGGCTGGCATCGTCGATGTTTTCCATCAGCCAGCCAGCAGCAAATTCACCGGATAGCTTTTCACCAAGATTGGCGGTGACGCCCGCGCGCAGACCATAACGTGTCGCGGAGCGGCGCAAGCCTGACGCATCCACGGTGTGGTCGTAGATCCTGCGTCCAAGCTCTGCCTCAATGAAAGGTGTTAGCGCTGGCGATAGATCATAACTGCCGCGCAGAGTGACGCTGGCAAAAGTGTTGTTCCTGTCGCCTTGCGGCACGGTGACGCCAAGTGAATCCACTGCGCTGCCGTACATTTGGCGGGTGACTTGGCCTGTCGTGGTGATGCCAATCAAGCCCGGATCATAAGCCACGCCCAGCGATGCCCGCAGTGTATTCAGCGTTGGTCGGGTGAACGGGCTGGTGAAGCCGGTCGGTGCGGAAGCGGATTCCTTGCCGTGGTTCCAGCTGGCTTGACCGGACACTTGAACGGCTGTTGAAACATCAATGCCGAAATCTGCGGATAGTCCTAATGTCGGGTCAGATACGGCTTCGCCGGAAAGCGTCTTGCGGAAACTGCCTGTGGCCTCAAGATTGAGACGATGGCGCGACCAGTTGGACTCGGCACGCAGTTTTAGCTCGGTTTCGGAGAGGACCGCGCTTTTGCCATTGGCGGAGCTATCAGCGTTGCTGGTCCATGTCAGGCCCTGTTTGAGCGTCGGGCGCAGCGTGAATTCGCCAGCGGTAATGCCCGGCGCATCGTAAGTTTCTTTGTCTAGGAGTTTACCATTACCCTCAATCGAGCCGACGCGGCTATTGTCTTTGATGGCGCGGCCGTTGGTCTCGCGCTCGCTCGCGCCATCACTAATGATGCGGGTGGCGGGGTCTGGAACCTCGCCATCGAGCGGCGTCACCGAGCCCGTTGTCGTCACATCCTCACGGGGAAAGCCGCCGGTTTGCATTGTATCCACGGCTGGCGATGAAGCGTCTGCACCCAGTGTAGGGTCTTGCGCCGAACTTAGCGCCGGCTTTTTTGCCGGGACACCAATATTGGGCTGTTGAGAGGGCGAGCTGGTTTGGCTGACGTCCGCCTCGTCCGGATCGGCATTAGGGTCCAGATTTGTTGGCTCATAGCGCGGCAGGGGCACTACATCGGGAACGAGGGTGGACGTTTCCAGCTTAGATTTTGGCTTTTTCTTTTTGACTTTTGATAGGGTTTCCGCTGCTGTATCTTTGACCGCGCCACGCAAGCCGGACTCTTGGGCAATAGCATTCACTGGAAGCAAAAGGCCAAGCGCACACATGGCCAGAAGCGGCAAGCGGCGCAATCGGCTCTTATGCCGGTCAAGAATAGTCGGGCTTTGGCGCATGTATGCCTATCGCTTGAATCATATCACTACCAAAGCGTAAACAGGCTTGGTTAAGGTTTCGTTTATGTCTGGCAAATTTGAATTCAGCTTTGCACTTTTGCTGTCTTTGATTTATCCCATGCGGCATGAATGACGGGACTTCCAAGATGAGCGAACAATCGGATGCTGCGCAGAGCGCATTGCGCACCATCACCGCCGAGCGCGGCGGGCTGGATGCGCTGATTGAGGCGTTGGGTAACGGGCTTGCAGAACCATTTGCAAAAGCGGTTGAAACGCTTGCCGCTGGCAGGGGCAGAGTGATTGTCACCGGTGTTGGCAAAAGCGGCCATATAGGCTCCAAAATTGCGGCAACGCTGGCGTCTACGGGCACACCGGCGTTCTTTGTGCATCCTGCGGAAGCCAACCATGGCGACCTTGGCATGATCGCGCAGGATGATGTAATTTTGGCGGTATCATGGTCCGGCGAGACGGCGGAGTTGAAGGGCATTCTTGCCTATTCGCGGCGTTATGCCATTCCGCTAATCGCGGTGACATCCGGCGACAGTTCCACTTTGGCACGCGAGGCGGACGTTGTGTTGCGCTTGCCGAAAGCGGAAGAGGCTTGTCCGCACGGGCTTGCCCCCACGACGTCTACCTTGATGCAGCTGGCGATTGGCGATGCGCTGGCGGTAGCGCTGCTAGAGGCGCGCGGTTTTACCGCCAAGGATTTTCATAAGTTCCACCCTGGCGGGCGCTTGGGTGCGAGCCTTAAACATGTGGCAGATATTATGCACCGTGGGACACGCGTTCCCTTGGTGGACACCGGCACGAGTATGCGCGATGCCATTATGGAAATCACCGGCAAGGGCTTTGGCTGCGTCGGTGTTACCAATCAGGATGGGATGCTGATTGGCATTGTGACGGATGGCGATTTGCGGCGCAAGATTGACCACGACCTTTTCTCGCTGGTGGTGGACGAGGTGATGACACGCGCGCCCAAGACCATCAAGCCGGATATGCTGGTGGCCAAGGCGCTGGATATTGCCAATGCGTCTGCCATTACCGCGCTGATGGTGGTGGAAAATGAGCGGCCAGTGGGCATTATTCATATCCATGATTTGCTGCGCATTGGGGCGGCATAAAAACGGCGCCATGAGGCGCCGCTTTCATACTCAAAGTGTGAACGATATTACGAAACCGCTTCGACTACCAATTCATTGCCGACCACAGATGTGACCTTGACCTTGACGCCACTGGCGAGGTCCGGGCCCTTCACGCGCCATAACGAGTCACCAATTTTGATGCGGCCGTAGCCATCAACGACAGGCTCTGTGAGCGTTGCCAAGCGACCGATCATTTGCTCACTTCGCTTATTGAGCAGCGGCTCGTCCGTCACGTCGCCCTTGTCCATCAGGCGTTTGCCATACCATGCCAGCACTATAGACAGGCCGAGGAACAAGACGACTTGAAATTCCCAAGGCCAGAACGAGGCGTTGTGAAACATGAGTGACAACGCGCCCACTATGATGCCGGCAAGGCCGAACCATAAGAGGAATACACCCGGAACGGCGATTTCCAGCGCCAGCAAGACAAGACCGATAGCGATCCAATTCCATGGGCCAAGTTCACCGACTATTTGAGCAATCATGGTGCAATACCTCGAACGTTAATTGTTGTTGCCAGTCGCTGGAACGCGCCGCGCGGGCACCACTGGAGCCGCAGGAGTCGGTGCGCCAAATACTTCTCTTGCAATCGCGCCGATACCGCCGAGCGAACCGATGAGCGATGAGGCTTCCATTGGCATCATAATGATTTTGCTGTTTGGCGCAGAGCCAATTTTAGCCATGGCTTCTGTATATTTTTGCGCCACGAAATAGTTGATCGCTTGCACATCGCCCTTGGCGATGGCGATGGACACAACTTCGGTGGCCTTAGCTTCAGCTTCGGCCAAACGCTCGCGGGCTTCAGCGTCACGGAACGAGGCTTCGCGCTTGCCTTCAGCTTCAAGAATTTGGCTCTGCTTCAAGCCCTCAGCGCGCAGAATTTGCGCCGCGCGTTCGCCCTCAGCATCGAGAATTTGCGCACGCTTATCGCGTTCGGCTTTAATCTGGCGGTTCATGGAATCCACCAAATCCTTTGGCGGGTTGATGTCTTTGATTTCCACACGGGTCATTTTAATGCCCCATGAATGCGCGGCATCATCCACCACGTGAAGCAAACGGCCATTGATGGCATCGCGGTTGGACAGCAGTTCGTCCAAATCCATCGAGCCCATCACGGTACGAATGTTGGTCATGGTGAGGTTGAGAATGGCGTTCTGCAAGTTTGACACTTGATAGGCGGCTTGCGGCGCGTTGAGCACTTGGAAGAAGGCCACACCGTCAACGGAGACGGAAGCGTTATCCTTGGTGATGACTTCTTGGCGCTGCACGTCCATCACCTGTTCCATCATGTTCATTTTCGCACCGATACGGTCAACAAAAGGAACGATGATGTTAAGTCCGGGGGTCAGCGTTTTGGTGTAACGGCCAAATCGCTCAGTGGTATAGTTATAACCCTGCGGGACGGTTTTTACGCCCATGAAAAGAAAGAAAAGCACAACGACTATAAGAGCCGGTATGATAATATCGAAGCCTTGCATGATGTCCCGCCTATTTTATGCAGGAACGCATGTCCCTGCTGTTTTATTCACTTAGGTATGATTGAGCGCAGATTCAAATGTCTGCAACCCAAGCGCCATTTGGAGTGGCTCATAGCGTATTATTGGTTGACGAATGCTTATACTATTGTGGCTTTTGTTTAAAGCCGCATCACACGCTTACCAAAATCCGGCACATTTGGCTTCATAAATTGTGCTGGTTGTGGGTCTGGTCGTTTGGCCTGGGTAGGGACGGGGACAAACTCGCGCTCGCGGGCAGGGGCAGCGCGCTGTTCGCTTGCAGCATATTGTTGTTGTGGCTGGCTTTGACCAAGAATTTGGCGGTGTGCCCATGCCAATTGATAGGCTTCGATAAGGGCAGACACATCCGCATATTTCACGCCGATTTCTGACAGGCTAATGGACACGATTGCGGATTTTCCCATAAAACTGGCGGGCTTTGATTTGAAATGCAGAGTCTCCTTGTTATAAACGGTCGCGCTTTTGAAGTCGCCCCAGCTTATAAACGTATGTTCTTTGGCAAATCCATTTTTGAAGCCGGAAACGCCGTCGCTGGAGAGGATCAAGAGCGGTGTGTCGCTGGCATTTCGGGCCAGCTTTATCCTTACCGCATTGAGGCACATCGCCATCAGCGCACCACACATCAACACCCGCACAGGTATCGGAAACAGGTTCACGAATTTGCCAACGACATCCAGCTCATAATAGCGGAAATCTGTCCAATAATCTGGTGTCAGCGAGCTGTAAGCCAAATATCCACAGCCTGCCGCCATTACGAGGAAAAGCAAAATTTGCCCAACGCCGCCAGATTTAGTGGCGCGGAATTCTTGTGGCGGCAAATTAGCAAGCATCTGGTTCATGGCATACTCCCTTGCCATGACTATAAGTTGAAAGTTTTGATATTTTTGAAAACGATTGCGTAAAATTTTAGGGAATTGGCGGGGCTTCTTAAATCCAGCCCTGCAATTCGTGCCTTACTAGGTGTTCGATCACTGCCATGCCCTCGTCGGAATCGTTGAGGCAAGGGATATGGGCGAAGTTCTTGCCACCGGCATGATGGAAAGTTTCGGCTGCTTCGACGGCAATTTCTTCCAGTGTTTCGAGGCAATCTGACACGAAGCCGGGATTGAACACGGCGATGGATTTCACGCCGTCTTTGGCTAGTTTTTCTATTGTTTTGTCGGTGTAAGGCTGCAACCATTTTGCAGGACCAAAGCGGGATTGGAACGTGCTAATGAGTTTATCCTTCGGCCAGCCAAGACGCTCGCGCAGCAGGCGCGTGGTTTTCATGCAATGACAATGATAGGGGTCGCCCTTGTCAAAGTATTTTTGCGGGATGCCGTGATAGGACGCCATGACCACTTCCGGCTCGAAGTCCAGCGTTGCCAGATGTTTCTCAATCGAGAGCGCGAGTGCTTCGATATAGACAGGCTCATCATGATATTGCGGCACGGTGCGGATCGCGGGCATGTAGCGCACTTTGACCAGCGCTTCGAACAGCTTGTCGTTGACCGATGCGGTCGTGGCGGCGGCATATTGCGGATAGAGCGGGAAGCACAGAATGCGCTCGCAGCCCTGTTCTCTCAGTTTCGTGAGCACGCTTTCCATGGACGGATTGCCATAGCGCATCGCCCAATCGACTATGACATTGGGAACGTCTTTCATTGCGTCGGCGAGTTTTTCGCTTTGCGCACGGGTGAAGGTGCGCAGCGGCGACTCGTTGAGTTCTTTGTTCCAAATTGATTCGTAAGCTTTGCCTGATTTGGACGGGCGGGTGTTTAGAATAATGCCATGAAGTATTGGCAGCCACAAAGCGCGGGGCGTATCGACAACGCGGGTGTCGGACAAAAACTCCGCCAAGTAGCGGCGCATGGGGCCGTAGCTTGTGCCATCCGGTGTGCCCAAATTGACCAACATAACGCCAACTTTGCCGATTTTGACACTCGGGTGGCCGCTAGGTAGCGGGCCTAAGGCGCGTGCGGTATTCCGGTCAATTTCCGTGGTCAGTTTCATACTTAGGATTCCATTAGACTTGCCACTAAATAGCGGGAAAAGCGCTCAATTCAATGCGACCAATGTGTCTATAAAAAAGGCCCGCATTTGCGGGCCTGATAGGTGTCAACTTTCAAACGACTTAGCTCTGTGTCACCGGCTTTGGTGCGATCATTGCCGGAGCGGCAGCCGCAGCAGGCGAGGCGGCGCGGCGTAC
>JANPBE010000204.1:0-4147 GCA_031430295.1 Phyllobacterium sp. | reverse complement strand
CACAATTCCATGGTCAAGCAACGCTACCGCCCGCTCTTCATCAAAATTCTCCGGCAAGGATGAAACTGCAAACGCGGGAATGCCAGTCGTTTTTTGCGCCGACACAATCGCATCCAGCGCAGGCTGAAACGAGGCCGGATCACAGCGGTCGGGGCGCGGCGGGTCGATGATGTATATTCCGGCATCATATCCGGAAAGCATGGTGGTAAACACATCCGTCGTGCGCGGCCCGTCACCCCAAATAAACGTGTGATAATCCAGCGGGTTAGCAATCGTCACGATTGGTCCGAGAATTTCGCCAAGCCGCTCCCGCGTCGCATCAGAGGGGGGCGCAAAATCAATCCCGAACGGCGCTGCCAAATCCGCCACCAATCCCGCCTCGCCGCCAGAACAGGAAAGCGAACAAATACGCGAACCAATCTGCGGGCCGTGAATATGAAAAATCTTCAATGTTTCAATGAGTTCCGCCGGAGAATTAACTTCCGCCACACCCACTTGCCGCAAGAATGCCGATGAAGCCGCACCACCACCAGCCAGCGATGCCGTGTGTGATTGAGCTGCGGTCCGCGATGCCTCCGTCTTGCCGGATTTGATAACAACAATACCCTTGCCTGCCGCCCGCGCTTCCTGCGCCAGCTTCGCAAAAGCCGCCGCATCGTCAATACCTTCGATGTACATGCCTATTGCAGTGACCCGTTCGTCAGCCAACAGCGCCCCCGCCAGCTCCGCAAGCCCCACCACAGCTGCATTGCCAAGACAGGCAACATAAGCGACAGGAAGTGCGCGCTTCTGCATCGTCATGTTGATGACAATGTTGGACGATTGCGAGAGCAGCGCCACGCCCTTCTCAACGCGCTTGCCGCCATGCTGATCCGGCCAGAGCAGCGCGCCATCGAGATAGTTGATAACACCATAGCAGTTCGGCCCAAGAATTGGCATGTCGCCAGCCGCTTCAATCAGCCTTGCCTGCAACTCAGGCTCACCAGCCTCAGTCCAACCGGATGCAAAGCAAATCGCCCCTCCCGCGCCCATCGCGGTAAGTTCCGCCACCACATCCACCGTCGCGTGGCGGTTGACACCAATAAACACCGCATCAGGCGCGCTAGGCAAATCTTGCAGTGTGGCGTAGGCCTTAAGCCCACCAATCTCGACTTTGGTTGGATGCACCGGCCAGACAGGTCCGGCAAAGCCCATTTTCTGGCATTGTTCAATGACGTTAATGGCCCAACCGGAGCCCAGCACTGCGATGGATTTAGGGCGCAGCAGGCGTTCGAGGCGGGTCAAAGTTGACTACTCCTGAAACTTTGGAGCGCGTCACGCCCCCCTCTGCCTGTCGGCATCTCCCCCACGAGTGGGGAGATCGGCTCGCGTCCACCCTTGCGACTGTTATCAAAAGACGGGGTCGCGTAAACCTCATGGATTGGCGATCTCCCCCCTCGCGGGGGAGATGTCCGACAGGACAGAGGGGGGCGCCTCGCACCGAGATCGCAAGCCTTTACACTTTCAAACCCGCTCATGCCGCCTCTCCAATTTCAGGGCGACTAATTTCCGCAGCCAACGCCATTTTCTCCAGCTCGCCCGCATACTCACCCACTGCCGCCATACCTTTCGGCGTCAGCGCATAAACGCCAACCCGCACCCGCTCAAACCAACCATAATGATCGTCCGCCATAACCTGCCGCGCGGTTCTCACTCCCGCCTGCCCCGCAACATGCGAAGCCTTCATCGCGCCAGACTCATTGAGCAGTCGCAGCACCTTCAGCGCATCTTGCCGATACGACGTCACAATCCCGCGACGTGTCGCGCCGCCATTATTCGGGTCGCCAACGCGCCGCGCAAACTCGCGCAGCAGCCGCGCTTTACGCACTTTGGATTGGCGCGGTTTATAGGGTTCCGGATCACAATGAATTTCAATAAAACCGTCTTCCATCCGCACCGTTATCAACCCCAAACCAAGGCGCCGACAAAGCGCCTTATTGTCCGTCAGTGCCTTCAAAAACGCGCGGCCCGCACCTCGCGGCACAGCCACATAAACCGCATCCGTAACAGTCTGCCGCGCAATGCCCTGATGAAACAAAGACAGCGAAAATCCAGTCTTTAACTCGACAATAACGGGCTCTTCGTCATCTCGAACCGCAACCACATCCGCAGCACCAATTTCGCCTTTGACAACGTAGCCCTGCCCCTCAAGCATACGCTTGATGGGTTGATAGAGGTCAGTCTCTTTGAGCGAAGGCGCGGCCATGAACGGTTAGCCTCCCACGGCCCGAAGCAATTCGCGCGAAATGATATGGCGTTGAATTTCGCTGGTGCCTTCCCAAATCCGCTCCACCCGCGCATCGCGCCAGATGCGCTCCAGCGGCAGATCATCCATCAGCCCCATGCCACCGAAAATCTGGATCGCCTCGTCCGCCACAAATGCCAGCATTTCGGTGGACTTGAGTTTGGCCATCGACATGTCAGCCTCAGTCACCGTGCCTTGGTCAAATTTCCACGCTGCTTCGCGCGTCAAAAGCTCCGCTGCCTTCAACTCCATCGCCATATCCGCGAGCTTGAAAGAAACGCCCTGAAACTTGCCAATCGCTTGCCCGAATTGCTTGCGCTCCGCCGCATAAGAAATCGCCAGCGCCAGCGCCCGCTCAGCCCTGCCGAGGCAAGTGGAAGCCACCTGCAAGCGCGTTGCGCCCAGCCATTGGTTAGCCACCTCAAAGCCCTTGTGAACCTCGCCCAAAATTTGAGATTTGGGCAAGCGGCAATCGTCAAATTCCAACACCGCATTGGTATAGCCACGATGCGAAACATTGCGGTAGCCATCACGGACAGTGAAGCCCGGTGTGCCTTTATCGACGAAAAACGCCGTAATCAGCTTCTTCTTGCCGCGCGGCGTTTCCTCTTCGCCGGACGCCATGAACACAATGGCAAAATCCGCAATGTCAGCGTGGCTGATGAAATGCTTAGTGCCGTTTAGTATCCAGTCATCGCCATCTTGGCGGGCCGATGCCTTCATACCGCGCAAATCCGAACCCGCGCCAGGCTCAGTCATGGCAAGGCAATCCCACTTCTCGCCTTTGATGCAGGGGAATAAATATTTCTCGCGCTGCTCGGTGGTGCCGGCCAATAAAATGTTCGATGGCCGCGCAACGCAAGTCCAGTGCAGCGCATAGTTGGCCTTGCCGAGTTCCTTTTCGTAGAGCAGCCATGTTGGCGTATCCAGCCCCGCCCCGCCCACTTCCTCCGGCATATTCGCCGCATAAAGCCCCGCCGTTATCGCCTTAGCCTGAATTTCTTTCACCAAATCCATCCGCAAAACGCCGGTGCGCTCCACCTCCGCCTCATGCGGATAAAGCTCGTTCTCCACAAACGCGCGGGTAGTTTCAACGATGAGGTTCTGTTCTTCCGTTAAGCCAAAGTTCATGGAATTACGCCTTCTTCTTCACAGGCTTAGTCGCCTTGGCCTTCGCCGCCGCAGGCGAAACGCCAGCTTTCTTCGCCAACTGCTTCACATAATCCTTGTGCAATTCGCCCGCGCCCCAGCCCTGGCCCTTGTTGGTCTTGGAAAGCGCCGCCATAATTGCCACGAGGTTCTCATCGCGGATGGCTTCCAGTTCGCGGATGGACCATTTGCTGGATTGATCGTCGGATTGTCCGGCGATCAAATCGACCAGCTCGTCATTGAATTCGGGCACATCGGTCAGCTTGGTCCACGGCCATTTCAGGCACGGCCCGAATTGGGCCATAAAGTGGCGCATACCCGCCTCGCCGCCAGCGATACGATAGACCTGAAACATGCCCATCTGCGCCCAGCGAATACCGAAGCCGTAGCGCATAATATCGTCAAGCTCTTCGACCGTAGTGATGCCATCTTTAATAAGCCAAAGCGCCTCGCGCCACACTGCTTCGAGCAAACGGTCACCCACAAAGGCTTCGATTTCCTTCTGGATAACAACGGGCTTCATGCCGATTGAGGCATAAATTGCCCGCGCTTTTTCGGTATATTCCTTGGTGGTTTTGACACCGCCAACGATCTCAACAATCGGCAACAGATAGACCGGATTAAACGGATGCGCGACCACCAGCCGTTCTGGCCGTGTCATGGACGTCTGCATATCGCTTGGCTTGATGCCCGAAGTGGACGAGCCAATCAGCG
>JANPBE010000203.1:0-1932 GCA_031430295.1 Phyllobacterium sp. | reverse complement strand
TGCGTGCAGGCCAGCACGACGATATCCGTGCGCTTGCCGTCTTTTTCGATGAAGCACGGCGCGATTTCGGCGCGCACTGCCTCTTCGTCCACAAAGCCTTGGCGCATGTAGGTTTCGGCGAGACCCGCCAGATTTTCAGAGCCTACAAGGCGCACATGGCACTTAGCGGCATATTTGCCGATGAGATCGCGGGTGTATTGGCGCTTCACTGTGCCAGGCGTGGCCAGCACAGAGACAAGGCCGGACTGGGTGCGCTCTGCCGCTGGTTTCACGGCGGGCACAGTGCCGACAAATGGCATGTTGGGAAAGGCGGCGCGTAGCTCATCCATCACGATGGTGGACGCCGTATTGCAGGCGATAAGGCACAGCACCGGATTATGAGCTGTGATGAAGCCGTGGAATAGTTCCACAATCCGCGCCTTGAGCGCCGCCTCTTCCCAGCGGCCATAGGGAAATCCGGCATCATCGGCGACATAAATAAAGCGGCGGTCCGGCATGAGAATCCGCGCTTCGCGCAAGACAGACAGCCCGCCAATGCCACTATCAAAAAAGAGAACCGGCCTATTGTTCATCCGTATCTTTCGCCTCAGCTTTCACCCGCGCCCTGCCCTCTGGCGCGCCTGCACCCTTCGGACTTTGCCGCGAATAATGGTCAAGTGATGTCACCACGCCGCGCAGCAACCGGATTTCAGTTTCCGTAAATTGCGCCCGCATGAGCAAGGCACGCAGATTATAGGTCATCACGTCGGTTTTTTCCGGCGGGCGGAAATAACCACGCGATTGTAGCGCTTCTTCCAATTGCTCGAACAGTCCCACCGTGCGCTCACGCGGCGCGGGCACCATTTCCTTGCTCACAAACGCCGTCTGGTTTTCATCTGCAAGGCCGGATTTCATCCATTCATAGGACATCAGCAAAACCGCCTGCGCGATGTTCAGCGAGGCGAAAGCCGGATTGACCGGGAATGTCACCAGCTCATCGGCAAGACTGATTTCCTCATTGTTAAGGCCCCAGCGTTCACGCCCGAACAAAATGCCACAGCGCTGCGCTTCGTTATCGCGGGTGCGCATATTTTTAGCAGCAGCGACTGGCCCGAGCACGGGCTTAAACCCATCGCGCTCACGGGCTGTTGTTGCCAGCACATAGTTCAAATCGGCAACGGCATCGGCAACACTTTCGAACACTGTCGCGCCTTCAATAACATGCACGGCCTTGGCGGAGGCGCGGGTAGCCTTCTCATTGGGCCACTCTTCGCGCGGGTTCACGATGCGCAGTTCTGACATGCCAAAGTTTGCCATGGCGCGGGCCACCATGCCGATATTTTCGCCCAGCTGCGGCTCGCACAAAATCACCACTGGCCCGCCCGTCATCAGCTCACGTCTTGAATCACTACCCGCCATGTCGTCGCTTTCACCCAAATCAAATCTGTTGAAACGGGATTACCTCAAAAGCGCAAAAACACAAAAGAGAGTTTCCCGCGCTAACTTGCCCTGCGACACGGTGCATGTTGGCGCAAGCGGAACTAAGGCCTATCTTTCGCGTTGACCGGAGTGCAGATTAGTGACGGTACGCACTCGTCAGGAGCCACAATGGAATATTTTGACGCTGTTTTTCTCGCACGTATGCAATTCGCATTCACAATTGGCGTGCACATCGTATTTCCGGTTTTCACCATCGGATTGGCCAGTTATCTTGCGGTCATAAACGGCTTGCACCTCATCACTGGCAAACCAGTGTATGACAACCTCTTCAACTACTGGAAAAAAATCTTCGCGATAAACTTCGGCATGGGCGTGGTTTCTGGCATTGTCATGAGCTACCAGTTTGGTACTAACTGGAGCGTTTTCGCTGATAAAACCGGACCAGTGCTCGGCCCGCTCATGGGCTACGAAGTGCTCACAGCATTCTTTCTTGAAGCCGGATTTTTGGGCGTC
>JANPBE010000202.1:0-5793 GCA_031430295.1 Phyllobacterium sp. | reverse complement strand
CGCCAAGACTCAAGTTGACGATGTGCTGGATGAAATCCGCCAAACAACCGCCAAGGGCTACCGCACGCTGGTAACGGTTTTGACCAAGCGCATGGCCGAAGATCTCACCGAATATCTCCATGAGCAAAGCGTGCGCGTTCGCTATATGTCGCCGATATTGACACGCTGGAGCGCATCGAAATCCTGCGCGACTTGCGCCTCGGCGCGTTTGATGTGCTGGTCGGCATCAACCTGCTGCGCGAAGGGCTAGACATCCCAGAATGCGCGCTGGTCGCCATTTTGGATGCCGACAAGGAAGGCTTCTTGCGCTCGGAAACATCGCTCGTGCAAACCATTGGCCGCGCCGCGCGAAATGTCGATGGCAAGGTCGTGCTCTATGCCGATAATATCACCGGCTCAATGGAGCGGGCGATGGCCGAAACCACGCGCCGCCGCGATAAGCAACGCGCCTATAATCTTGAGCATGGCATCACGCCGGAAAGCATCAAGAAAAACATTGGCGATATTTTGAGCTCGGTCTATGAGCGCGATCATGTCCGCGCCGATATCACCGGCTTTGGTGGCGACCAAGGTGCAATGATGGGCAACAACCTTGCCGCCCATATCGCTGCCATGGAAAAGCAAATGCGCGAGGCCGCCACCGATCTGGATTTCGAAACCGCCGCCCGCCTGCGCGACGAAATCAAACGCCTGCGCGAAATGGAACTGGCTATTGCCGACGACCCGCTGGCCCGCGAAATCGAAGGCAGCACACCCTCAAGAGGCCGCACGCCAGCGGAGCAAGGCGGCGGCCTGTTCAAGAAAAACAGCTTGGACGAAATGACCGTGGGAAGAACAGAAGTACCGCTAGGTGGCCCTGCGCCAAAGCGCCCGACCGGAGATTTGGAGCCCCGACGAGGTAAGGTGGGTGCAGGGTCTTATGAGGATGCTTCGGATTTGAAGCGCCAGAAGCGCCGACCGGGGAAGACGGGACGACCGGGGAGATGAAGCTCGCCCTAGCCCTCACCCTCCTCACTCTCCCCGCGCACGCTGAAACCACACTCATCAAAACCTACGCCATTTCCGGCAACACTGGCCCAGCGCTCTACACCTCCATCGGCGGAAAAGGGCCGCTGCTGGGGGGCGGGCGGCGCGTTATGGCTTATACGAATTGGGATTTGAAATGGACGCGCAGCTATGTGCCGAATGGCAATGCCTGCAAGCTGGCCGCTGCCACGCCCCACCTTATCATCACGATAAACCTGCCAAAACCCGCCGCCCCGCTCACCGGCACAGTTGCCGCACACTGGAAAACTTTCATCACCGGCATTGAAGCCCACGAGCAAGTCCACGCCGCCGACATCCGCACCATGGTTGAAACCATAACCCGCGAAACGGTCGGCCTCACAGAGGACAATGACCCGCAGTGCAAGATCATCCGCAAGTCCGTGCTGGCCAAAGTGCAAGCCGCCATCGAAGCCTACAAAGCCACCAGCCGCGCGTTTGACAAAGTGGAAATGGCAACCGGCGGTAATGTCAACGCACTGGTGCTGGCGTTGGTGAATGGCGGCTAGCTGCTATTGCTTCGCCACCGGAGGCGTAGCCATTTCCATATGTGTGCCGCACACAATCCCGCCTCAATCGCATCCCAGCATCTCCTGCCAATAACTTAAGGAGAGTCTAATGGACACTGTTGCCCGTATTTCTGAAATTTCTGCATCATCCACAAAGAGCTTTGATGATGCCATCAACATCGGCATTGCACGCGCCGCGAAAACCTTGAAAAATGTCACGGGTGCGTGGGTTCAAGACCAAAAGCTGGTCGTTACAGACGGAAAAATCAGTGCTTACCGTGTGAATTTGAAAGTGACATTCGTCCTTATGGACTGACGCTGCTTCCCTTCTCCCCGTTTCTCCAACGGGGAGAAGGTGCCCAACGGGTGGATGAGGGGCGAAAGATCAGCAAAATTCGGTGGACTTCCGCCCCTCAACTTGCCCTCTCCCCGATGAAAAATCGGGGAGAGGAGGAGCCGTTAGATGCAGTCAAGTCATGCACTGCCCACCATCCAAATCGCACCGCCGCCACCCCTCTTGCAACTCTCGCAAAAACGCGGCACAAATTATCTGTCGTGGTGCTTCAGGAACGGCAGCGCGGCGCAGATGAGGGTACATAAGGGACTTGCCACATGGGCCAGATGACAGGCACCGTCAAATTTTTCAACCAAGACAAGGGTTTCGGCTTTATTACGCCGGAAGATGGTGCGAAGGACGTTTTCGTGCATATTTCAGCCGTGCAGAGTTCGGGGCTTAACGGCCTGAACGACGGGCAGAAAGTGAGTTTCGACACCGAGCCGGATAAGCGCGGCAAGGGGCCGAAAGCCATAAATCTAACGCTCGAATAATATAAGGCGGACTTCCCGGCAGGGAGACCGGGAACAAATGCAACGCCACTTCATCCTCTCCCTCGCGCTCACCGCGCTGGCGCTGGCCGAACCGCTTTCGGCCGCAGCTGAACCGTTCGCGCCCACCATCCCTGTGCCTTGGGCTAAAATTAGCAAATCACTCGAAACCGATGCCATCGTCGATCACATCTGCACTTTGATTGGCACTGAGGCCGAAAAGAATAAAATCCCCAAGGAATTCTTCGCCCGCCTCATTTGGAAAGAAAGCCGCTTCGACAAAAATGCGGTCTCGCCCGCAGGCGCAGAAGGCATCGCGCAATTCATGCCTGGCACGGCAAAGCTAGTCGGCCTTAAAGACCCGTTCGACATAGACCAAGCCATTCCAGCCTCAGCAAAACTACTGGCCACACTCAAAAGCAATCTCGGCAATTTCGGCCTAGCGGCGGCAGCGTATAATGCGGGCGAAGGCAGTGTCGGTCGCTGGCTTAATGGCGGTTTCCTGCCGCTGGAAACAGAAGACTATGTGCTGGATATTACGGGGGAGCCTGCGGATAATTTCGACGGGCGGCGCGGCACGATGGTTCCCAAACCGCTGGATGCGAAACTCACCTTCGATGAGGGTTGCCGCAAGCTGCCGGTCATTGAGTTCAACACCATCCCGATGAGCCGCATTGCCCGCAAGCCATGGGGCGTGCAGGTAGCGGGTAATTTCCGCCGCTCGGCGGCCGTCAATCAATATGAGCGCGCGCGCCGCCAGTTCGCCTCAGTGCTGGCTGACCACAAGCCCGTGGTTTCCAAAGTGCGCACACCCATGGGCCGCCGCAGCATCTATGCTGTGCGCATCGGCGCCGATAGTCGCGGCGAGGCCAATAAGATTTGCACACTTTTGCACAGCGCTGGCGGTGCCTGCATCGTTCTCAAAAACCGTTAACAATTTATGACCGGAGTGTGACGCAGGCGTTCAGGTGCGGTTCATGCGGATGGATTTAAGTATGGTTCCAAGCCGGATGTCCGGCGCGAATTTCACTTAAGGAGACCGTCATGAACCGTTTCGCCAAAATCGCCGTCGCTGCTCTTGCAGGTACTGCTTCACTCGTTGCCACAATGGATACAGCCAGCGCCCGCCGCCTCAATGACCGCGAAGTCATCGGCCTTGGCCTGCTCGGCGTTGTTGCCGGTGCACTTATTATTGATAACAACCACCGTCGCTATGAGCAGCCGCGCCAAGTTTACCGTCCCGCACCGCGCCCGGTTTATCAAGAGCCAGACTATGATGCTTACGATCCAGATTATGACGTCTACCCAGATGCGCCGCCCGCCCCGCGTCGCCCGCGCCATGCTGTAAACTACTATAATGCTTCAGAGCCATGGACTGACGGTTGGTATCGTTACTGTTCAGATCGTTACCGCTCATTCAACGCGCAAACAGGCACATTCCGTGGCAATGATGGCCGCAACCATTTCTGCACAGCGGGCTAATTGCCTCTAATATTGGCGAGGTAGGGGTTTGTTCGCCGCTCCTCGCCAATTTTGCCGCCCGGCCCATGTCCGCAAATAAAGCCGACATCATCGCCCAGCGGTAATACTTTCGTGCGGATAGAGTCCATTAGCGTCTCATGGTCGCCGCCCGGCAAATCCGTCCTCCCAACCGAGCCTTGAAACAACACGTCGCCCACATGGGCAAATCCCGCAGCGCGATTGTAAAAGATCACATGGCCCGGCGCATGGCCCGGCGTGTGGAACACATCAAAATCATGCCCTGAAAATGAAACCACATCGCCATCATCAAGATAGCGATCACTTGCGGCGTTTTTCATATCGTCGCCAAG
The DNA here is from genome assembly GCA_031430295.1 of Phyllobacterium sp. Taxonomy (GTDB): domain Bacteria; phylum Pseudomonadota; class Alphaproteobacteria; order Rhizobiales; family Rhizobiaceae; genus JANMEX01. The sequence continues at coordinate 1,583 of JANPBE010000202.1, read as the reverse complement.
ACCATACTTTGCCGCTTGAGTTTCAATGCGCTGTAGCAGTGGCTCGTCGTCCTTGTGCGGCCCCAATATGTCCACACCAAGTTTTGCTTTCAGCTCCATTGCGCCGCCTGCATGGTCCAGATGGCCGTGGGTCAGCCATATGGCCTTTGCCTCAATGCCATATTTGACCAAAGCACCAATGATCTTGTCCACATCACCGCCCGGGTCGACCACAACGCCCTGCTTGGACACATCATCAAACAGGATTGTGCAGTTTTGTTGGAACGCAGTGACAGGAACAATGACAGCTTGCAACGTGCTCATAAAATTAGACTTTCAAAAACAAAAACGGGCGAATTGCTTCGCCCGCTTTCAAAAACAACCGATGAAAAAGAATTACTTCTTCATTGCGTTCATGACAACACTTGCCAACGCTGTCAAAACGCCGCCGCCGAGGCCGCCACTGATGACCTGGCTCAAGATTGTCATTGGATCAAGGCCACCAGTGGCCGCTGCGCCAAGCAATGGGCCGATGATGCCACCGAGAGCGGCATTGCCGCCCACGCCGCCAACAGCACCAGCAAGGAGCTTAGGAAGCAATGTCATGCCTGCACTCTTTACGATGTTGCCGATGATGCCGCCGCCAGCTGCGCCGGAAAGAGCCTGAATGATGATCGGAATTAGTTGTTCCATAATAGTAAATCCTATTGTTACCCCGTCACGACTTCTCGTCGCTGCGCGAGACAACAGCCATATCCACCTAAAGTCAAATACGATTAACACTTTGTTCACCATAAACGACCGCAAAACGGGAGTTGCGGTCATTTATGGTTAATTTCATGGCACTAATGTAAGAGGCGCACTCAGCTTTTTGGATGAACTTCCGCAGTGTAATCTTCCAAAAGCGTCTGGGATATTGCTCCCGGAACGAATCTATACGGCCCGATTTCCGAAACAGGTGTCACTTCCGCGCCGGTTCCGCAGATAAAACACTCTTCAAACGAGGCCAAATCTTCCGGCATGATGCGGCTTTCAACAACTTTGATGCCGCGACGGTTGGCCAGATCAATAACAGTGGCGCGGGTAATGCCGCTCAAAAAACAGTCTGCAATTGGTGTATGCAGTTCGCCATTCTTTGTGAAGAAGATGTTGGCTCCAGTGCATTCAGCAACGCGGCCTTGCCAATCCAGCATCATCGCATCAGCATAGCCGCGACGTTCGGCGCGGTGCTTGGAAATAGTGCATATCATATAAAGACCAGCGGCCTTGGAGAAGCACGGTGCCGTGATCGGATCGGGGCGACGATATTCGGCAACATCAAGGCGAATACCCTTCATCTTTTGCGCAACATCAAACATGGATGGCCAATCCCAAACAGCAATTGCCGTGTGAATTGTCGCGTTCTGTGCCGCAACAGCCATCATCTCACTCCCACGCCACGCAACAGGGCGAACATAGCAGCTTTGGAAATTATTCAGCTCAACGCATTTTTGCTTGGCAATGATAAGCTGATCGACACTGTAAGGAATTTCAAAATCGAGATACTGAGCCGATTTTAAGAAACGCTCGGAATGCTCACGGGATTTAAAAATTTTGCCGCCATA
>JANPBE010000201.1:0-8233 GCA_031430295.1 Phyllobacterium sp. | reverse complement strand
GTGTAAATAAATCAATGGCATGGCTGTTTGCCGTGTCGACAAGTCTGATTGTGCAAGCGCTACCCGCTTGCGCTTCGACATGGCTCAATACAGGCAGCGCCACAAGCAGACCATTCGGTCACATAGAATATTGCAAAAAGCGCCCCTTTGATTGCCGCCAAAACAAGGGCAGCGCCAAGCCGCAGTCGCTTTCCCTTGGTGCACTCAATGCCGTAAACTCGTCAGTCAATCACCGCATAAAGCCAATGCGTGATGAGGAGCAGTTCGGCGTTCGTGATCGCTGGAGTTATGGTGCCAAAATTGGCGATTGTGAAGATTTCGCGATTGCCAAACGGGCCGCACTATTGTCACGCGGTTACCGGCCTGAAAACACCCTGCTTGCAATGGGCTACAGCGGTGTGGAAGCCCATGTTGTCTTGTTGGTCAGAACAGACGGCGGCGACTATGTGTTGGATAATCTGAACCCCGCCGTACTTCCCGTCGAGAAATCCAGAGTCCGCATTTCCAAAATCCAGTCACCCAAGAACGGCGCTGAGTGGCTTAGTGTCGGTGGAAAATCAACTGCAAAGCCTTAAACATGGGTATGTCGCGACGAGCAGAGATTTTCACATCCCCGCTGCGGTCACGGTATAGCCAGCCGAGCGGAATTTTTCCACAAGGCCTTTGTCACCCACCAGATGCATCGCGCCAACGGCGATGAAGGCGTTGCCTTGCTCCAATATTTTATCGGCGCGGGTGGCCATGGTCTGATTGCGGATATGGATGAGCTTTTCTTCAAAGTCATCATTATAGGCTTTGCTGTCATCACTTTGCGGAATGACATATTTGGCAAACGGCATGATGGTGCCAATCTTGCCCTCCGTGTAGAGAACAATCATCGTCTCCATCACATCCTCAATCTTGTTGCCAAGCTTAATGGTATCAACAAGACTTTTCACGCTCAAATCATTGGGCAATGAATTGATGGCGTTGACCTGCTCCAACATGGTTTCCAATCCGTCAATTTTCTTGCCGGAGCTTTCAGCATCTTTAGCCAGCTTAATATCTAAGAAAGGCGCACCGCTTTTCTTGCGGGCCATCTCGCAGGCGGGCAGTGCCACAAGCCCCATAATCATCCACGGCTTCATTTTATTGATCGCCGCCAGCGGCATCCCCCGCTCTGCCATGCCTTTTTCAAAGGCGGGCAAATCCTTCGGGTCCACCAGCGATGACAGCGTGGTGGCATCGGTGAACATCATCAGGTCCGGCTTGGCCAGAAGCGCCATGGATGCTTTTTGCTCGTCGAGAATCTCCGTGGTTTCAATCACCACAGTGTCCGCGCCGTCATAGGCCTTTTGAGCTTCCGGCGTCAGGTCAATCACGCGCGGGTCGGTCATGTGCATCGTGCCGAAAAGGTAGGACGGCTTCAGCCCGGCTTTCTCGATTTTCCACAAGCGGCCTTCGCCATTCTTGGTCGCCGCCGCGTCCGCGTTGATTTTCGCCAGCGTCTCAGCCGGCAGCGTGTCCATCAAATTATGCCCGGCGCAAGCAACCGGCGGCGCATCTTCGGCATGGACTTTGCCAACGGCAAAAAACGCTATCGCCAGAAAGCTGGCGAAGAACAAAACATTGGCAGCGGCAATAACGCGAAAGGCGAAATCCGGAGCGCGGGCGATACGGGCGAGTGTGAATGATGCGATCATGGCGCGAAGCGTAACGGCCAAAAGCAGACAAATAGTTAAAACAAATTATGAAGTTCGAGCATTTTAGATATTTCTGAAGTCCGTCCGGTCTCCGCACCAGTTCCGTACGGGTTCCGCATCACCTTCGTGCGCGCGGCGTATCCACTCCGGGTGATTTCTGGGTCATTGGCGACCGTTCCTCGACCACACATCTAGGCTCTTGGATGCGCCGCCGCCCACGCCCCTAAAAGACGGCTGGTATCAACGCCGGTGTAAATTTGCGTGGTGGATAGGCTGGCGTGCCCAAGGAGTTCTTGGATCGAGCGCAAATCGCCGCCCCGCGCCAAAAGATGGGTGGCAAAGGAATGTCTCAGTGCATGAGGCGTGGCGCTATCAGGCAGGCCCAGCCCGCCCCGCAGCTTCACCATTTCGCGCTGAATAATCGCCGCTTGCAACGTGCCGCCTTTAGCACCGCGAAATAACGGTTCGGTTTGAGCGAGATGAAACGGGCAGGATTTCATATATAATTCAATGGCTTGGTTAACCACGCCAAGCATCGGCACCATGCGCGTCTTGTTGCCCTTGCCCTTGATAACCAGCGTCTTGGGGCTGTTCGCCACCATCTCCGGCGTTAGCGACAGCGCCTCGGAAATACGCAAGCCACAGCCGTAAAGCAGCGTCAACACTGCGCTGTTACGCGCCGCAATCCATGGTTCATCGGCAAAATCACCAGCGCTCGCCGCGACTTTTAGCGCCTGATCCACTTGCAGCGGCTTTGGCAGTGATTTGGGCTGTTTTGGCGCACGCACCGCCCGCGATCCGGCAGCATTCACCTCGCCCTCGCGCTCTAAATGCTTGAGAAACGAGCGTACCCCCGCCAGCCCGCGCCCTAAGGTTCTAGCCCCTGCCCCGCCATTGCGACGCTTAGCCAGAAACGAGCGAAAGATGATTGGTTTCAATGCCTTAAGGTCAGATAGCGCTGGTAATTTTCCCAAATGCTGGCACAAAAATTCAAAAAATTGCCGCGTGTCACGCTCATAAGCGTCCAGCGTATGTTGCGAAAAGCGTTTTCCAAAGCGCAGCAAATCCAGCCATTTGGCGCGGATTGCCAAAAGCTCAGGCGTGGCGGGAACAATGAATTCGGTGCTCATAACTCCATTCTCACCGCTGAACCTTACCTTTGCGTGAAGAGATGAATGTGATAGTCAGCCGCAACACCCATTTTTAAGGCAGAAAATCGCTTGAAACCGCAAAATCCCATCCTTTTGGCCATAATCGGCGCAGCCCAAGGCCTCAAAGGCGAGCTGCGCGTAAAGAGCTATACCGCTGATCCGGAAGGGTTTTCTGAGTATGGCCCGCTCTACGACAAGGAAGGCCGCAGCTTTGAGGTGGTAACGTCGAGACCATCCAAAGAAGTGGTGATTGTCAAATTCAAGGGCGTCAACGACCGCACAATGGCCGAAAAGCTCACAGGAACAGAGCTTTTCGTCGATAAATCCATGATTTCCGCCTCCGATGACGATGATTTTCTACATTCAGACCTAATCGGCCTTGCCGCACGAGATTTAGACGGTGGCGACTTAGGCAAAGTCTCGGGTGTATTTAACTTTGGCGCAGGCGATATTTTGGAAATCGTCAAACCCGGCTCCAAGGCCGTCGCCATACCGTTTAGCAAGGCCGCCGTGCCAACAGTCAATATTTCTGAGCAATATCTGATAGTTGACCCTGTTGCGGCTGGTCTCATCGTGGAAGACGGCGAAGGCCCGCACAATGAAATCGCCCCCTTGGAAATGGACCCCGAAGGCCATCAAGAGTGAGTTTCAAGGCGACCATTCTCACGCTCTATCCGGAAATGTTTCCCGGCTATTTGGGCGTGTCTATGGCTGGCCGCGCCTTGGAAAAGGGCACTTGGGCGATAGAACCCGTGCAAATTCGCGACTTTGCCTTCAGCAAACACAAAAATGTCGATGACACTCCCGCCGGTGGCGGCGCGGGCATGGTGATGCGTGCCGATGTGCTGGCGCTGGCAATTGACAGCGTGGTGCAAGATAAGCGCCCGCGCCTGCTAATGTCCCCGCGCGGCAAGCCGCTCAGCCAAACCCGCGTGCGGGAATTGGCGAATGGCCCCGGCGTTATCATCGTCTGTGGTCGTTTTGAGGGTGTGGACGAGCGGGTCATCGAAGCGCGGCAGCTTGAAGAGGTTTCCATCGGCGATTATGTGCTTTCCGGCGGCGAACCGGCGGCTTTGATCGTTTTGGACGCCATTATCCGGCTTTTGCCGGGCGTTATGGGCAATGAAAGCTCCGGCGAGGCGGAAAGTTTCGAAGGCGGGCTGCTCGAATATCCGCACTATACCAAGCCGCCCACATTTGAAGGCCGCACCATTCCAGATGTGCTAACTTCCGGAAATCACAAGAAAATTGCTGAATGGCGGCATGACCAGTCGCTCGAAATTACGCGGGCACGACGTCCAGACTTACTAAGCAAAGACGCGGACAAGAAAAAATAGCGTCAACCCCGTGACAAAGCGCGACTCTTCGTCTAAGAGCCACCGCGAAAGCAGACTTGGAATACCAAGCTGACCTTCGGCATATAAGCATTTCCAGAAAAAGTGGACACCGGTTTTTCGTCCGGAAATGCGTAGTAAAAACACATAGACTGCGAAGTCGCCCCTGCCTTGGAACATCAAGGCATAGTCTGCCTGCTTGAGTGACGGGCAAACGAGTGAGGACGCTCTGGCTGTTTGAATAAGAAAGAGTACTACCGATGAACATCATTCAACAGCTCAACCAAGAGCAAAAAGCCAAAATCGAAGCCATCCGTAAGCTGCCAAACTTCGGCCCGGGCGATACTTTGAAAGTTTCCGTCAAGGTTAAGGAAGGCGAACGTTCGCGTACGCAGGTTTATGAAGGCGTATGCATCGGCCGCTCCGGCGCCGGCATCAATGAAAATTTCACAGTGCGTAAGCTGTCCTATGGCGAAGGCGTGGAACGCGTATTCCCGATCATATCACCATTGGTGGAAGGCGTTGAAGTGGTTCGCCGTGGTCGCGTTCGTCGCGCCAAGCTGTACTATCTTCGTGGCCGCACTGGTAAGGCTGCTCGTATTCTTGAGCGCAAAGATCCACGCAAAGTGGCTGCAAAAACACCAGCTTAATTGCTTTGTAGATGAATATTTTGAAAGGGCGCGTTTTTCGCGCCCTTTTTCTTTTGTAAGATTTGGTGCAGTCTCCGCCTCATGAACGATACCAGCACCGCCCTTGCAGAGGTCTATGCCGCCAAAACACCGGAAGCGCTGAACGCCGCCTATCAATTATGGGCGGAAAGCTATGATCGCGAGACGTTGGAGCTGGGATATTGCCTGCCCTTTGTGATCGCCAGCTGGCTGACCCGCTATGTGAAGCCAGATGTCGGACCAATACTTGATGCCGGATGCGGCACAGGCCTCAGCGGGCCGCTGCTTGCCGCGCTGGGGTATGCCGATGTCCACGGTATCGACATGTCGCCCAACATGCTCGAAGCCGCCAAGCGGCGCGGCGGTTATAGCTCTTTGTTAGAGGCTGAACTCGGCAAGGTGTTACCCTTTACCGATGGCAGCTTCGCAGCGTTCATTTCCACCGGCGTTTTCACCGCAGGCCATGCCCCTGCATCATCGCTTTATGAGCTGGCGCGCGTTCTTGCCAAGAGCGGGCACGGCATTTTCACCATTCGCGACAGCATATTTGAAAGCGGCGGATTTAACACGGTCTTGGATCAATTGGTCCAGCAAGGCGTCTGGCAACACATCGAAACCAGCCCGCCCTTCCGTGCCTTTACCATTGCGGAACCTGAAGTTTTGGTGCGCGCCTATGTGTTTCAAAAGGCATGATATTCTATTAGCCGCGCCATATTTATGAACAGCACCCTTGCGCAGCTATGGACTCCCGTGACAGATTGCGCAAAATTGACTTAACGGACAAATTCTTCTCAGGGGTTTTCAATGATAAATCGTCGTTCACTATTCACGCTTGTTGCAGGCGCAACGCTTATTTCCGCACTGCCAACATTTGCGGCAGATTTGCCGAATCTTGGCGGCAAGGAAGTTATTATCGTCACAGAAAATGCCTATCCGCCGCTGCAATTTGTGGATCCGAAAACCGGCGACCAAATCGGCTGGGAATATGATGCGATGAACGAAATCGCCAAGCGTTTGAATTTCAAAATCAAATATCAAAACACCTCATGGGATGCGATGATCCAGTCAGTTTCTGATGGCCAATATAACATTGGCATGACGGGCATCACCATCAAGGAAGAGCGCAAGGAAAAGGTAGATTTCTCAGACGCATACATGCGCTCTGAACAATTCATGCTGGTGCGCGGCGATGAGAGCCGCTTCACCGATGCCAAAACCTTTGGCGCTTTCACCGCAGGCCTGGTGGGCGCGCAGGCGGGAACAACACCGTTTTATACCGCTGTTTATGAAGTGCTGGATGGCAAAGAAGACAATCCACGCATCAAGCTGTTCGAAACATTTGGCGCAACCGTTCAGGCGCTGAAAGCTGGTGATGTTGACACTGTTCTGACAGACGGGACAGCTGGCAAAGGCTATGTCCACGCCTCAGATGGCAAACTGAAGCTCATTGGCGGACCGTTGGGTGCGGAAGATTTTGGCTTTATTTTCACCAAGGGTTCGGACCTCGTTGCGCCGGTTAATTTGGCAATTGCGGCGATGAAAGCCGATGGCACAATGGATGCTTTGGGTAAAAAATGGTTTGTTGACTACAAGTTCGGACAATAATGGGGTTTTGACCGGCGGCCTCGCGCTGCCGGTTTTTTCATGTCGGGCGCGCCGAACCAACAGCAAGAAGAGTTTCCGTGGTGGCTGGTAGCCGTCACGCTGATTGGCGTTGTGCTGGCAATTTTAATCGCCGCCAACGGGCTTTACTATCAGCTTTTCACAACGGTCGTTAAAGGCGTGTGGACCACGCTTTTTGTTACCATAGTCGCCTTCTTCCTGTCCTGCCTCATGGGCCTCAGCCTTGCAACGTTCGGCCTTTCGCGCTTCAAATTCTTAAGGCAAATCATAAGGTTTTATGTCGAGGTCATACGCGGCATTCCCATGCTGGTACTGCTGTTTTACATCGCCTTCGTGGGCGCACCGGCCATCGTTGCCACATGGAATTTCATAAGCGCGCCATTGCAAAAAATCGGCCTCATTGAGCCGATGATTATCCGCGATTTCCCGCTCATGTGGCGGGCCATTGTGGCGCTGATGATTGGCTATTCTGCCTTCTTGTCGGAGGTCTTTCGCGCTGGCATTCAGGCCGTCGATAAGGGCCAGATTGAAGCCGCCAAATCGCTCGGTCTTTCCGGCTGGCAGCGCTTCCGTTTCGTGGTCTTCCCGCAAGCCATCCGCACCATATTGCCGCCGCTTGGCAATGATTTTATCGCCATGGTGAAGGATTCCTCGCTGGTATCCGTGCTCGGCGTCTCGGATATTACGCAGCTCGGCAAAGTCTATGCCTCCGGTTCATTCCGGTTTTTCGAGACTTATTCGATAGTAGCCTATATTTATCTGGTGATGACCATCGGCCTGTCACTAGCCCTGCGCAATTTGGAAAAGCGGATGCGCAAGGGCGATGTGCGGTAAGTTAAAAATCGTTACGAATTTGGCAATGGTAGAACTTGCTGGCGTGAGTCAGATAGAGTGATTTTTTGAGAACCGGAGCGGAATGGACATCAAGTCTAGGAGCACCGGAAGCGCAAGGAAATTGCTCTAGCTGGCCACACCAGTAAGTTACACCGTCACCTGGCTGCCCATTTCCACCACGCGATTATACGGAATGTGGAAAAAGTCGGTCGCATTGGCGGCGGATCTTGCCAGCGCAATATACAGCCCGTCTTGCCATAGCGGCATTCCCGATTGCGCGGATGCCTTAATCGTGCGGCGGCCGAGGAAGAATGACGTTTGCATCAGCTCAAACTCACAGCCCTTACGCCGCGCTGCCGCCAAAATGTGCGGAATGCGGGGTGACTGCATATAGCCGAGGTTGGCAACAATCCGGCGGAAATCATCCGACAGTGTTTCCACGGTTATTTGCTCGGCCTCTGGCACATAAGGCACGCTTGAAGTGCGGATTGTCAGCAGAATATTGGTCTTATGCAGCACGTGATTATGCTTGAGATTATGCATCAAAGCCGTTGGCGCGGTCTCCGGGTCAGCCGTCAAAAACACCGCTGTTCCCAGCACGCGCTGCGGCGGCTTCTTCGTCAACATCTTGGTCAAATCACCGAGCGGCACGCTTTCGCGGCGGGATTTATCAGAGATGATTTTTGTTCCGCGTACCCACGTCCACATCAGCACCATCAAGAATATTGCGAAAGCAAGGGGAAGGGCCGCCCCATCCAAGAGCTTTAACAAGTTGGCACCAAAGAAGGCCAAATCAATGATGATGAAGGGCGTCATCAAAGCGATGGCCGCAGCAAGACGCCAGTTCCAAACCTTCCAAATTACGAGGATCATAAGCCCGGCATCGGCCAGCATGGCTCCCGTGACGGCAATACCATAAGCGGACGCTAGAGAAGACGATG
>JANPBE010000200.1:0-11289 GCA_031430295.1 Phyllobacterium sp. | reverse complement strand
TGCGCAGCAACGGGCATTCAATATGGCCTGTTTGATGTACGGAAAAGACCCTGCGAAATTTGCGTCATTTGCGGATGCCATTGAGCTTCCACAGGAGCGGCGTGCTACCTGCGCAGAAGAATATGCAGATATGAAGCGCGGCTGGCAAAAGGTACTGATGAGCCATATGGCGGACAAGGAGACCCCGACCGCTTTCACCGTGAGTTACGGGACAACGGAAAATCCGGAATTGGAGGTTTTTGCGGATATCGTAAAAAATTCAGATGTCTTGACGCTTTTGTCGAACGCCATTTCGACACAGTATGACTTCGCACAGGGGGTTAAAATAACGGCTAAAGAATGCGGTATTGAAAATGCATTCTGGGCACCTGCGAATCGCGAAATAACATTCTGCTACGAGCTTATGGCTCTGCATGCGAAACAATTTGTTCGGGCGAGCGGTTATTGAAATGCGGGTATGAAAAGAGCCGCACATGACATTTTGAGTCTAAATACGGCTCTAACTCATTGATTTTTATTAGTAAGGTGAAATCACATCCGTGATACGACGCAGCGTGACACGGCGATTGCGCCAATTTTCACTTTGCGTTTGGACCAACAGAAAATCTTCTCCATACCCAACTGTATCAAGATTGTAACTTGGCACGTTGAAATAGCGGACCAAATCACGCTTCAAGGACGCGGCGCGGCCCTCTGATAGGCGTTGATTGGCTTGCCGCGTGCCGACAGCATCCGTGTGGCCCTCGATCAAAACCACCTCATTGGAGTTCCGATCAAAGAGTTGGTTCAACGCAATGCCGATGTTTTGAACTTTCCAACGTTCACTAACGGGAATTTGCGCAGAGCCAAAGGCAAAATTGATGGCTTGAATGTCGATGGACGGGGCGATGCGACGCAAGTCCGGGCGGCGCTTTAAGACATTGCGATTGACACGCTTTTCAGGGGCAATTTTCATTGCGGGCGCACGTTGCAGCTTGCGCAAGATAGCATCGGCCGACGGTGCTTCTTGAGCCAAAGACGCTTCAAGACCAAATGCCGTCAGTACAGCCAGAGAGACTATTCCAGTGAGAAGAGATCGACGTGAAATCATAATGGTTTCTCCAATTGGTGGCAATTCTCTATATTTTACAAAGGCTAAATCATAGTAGATGAAGGCGCGATGAACGGCAATATTGCAGTTGTAATCAATCCCACGCTTCAATCAATTCATCATAGGTGCCGACTGGAGAAAAACCCGCTTTCTGGTAGATCGCCAGTGCCTTCGGGCTATCGAGTGTGTTGGTCTGGATCGTGACGGTTTTCGGATTTTTATCCCACGCCGCATTTATAGCCTCAGACAGCATGAATTTGGCCAAGCCCCTGCCCTGATACTCCGGAAGGAGGCCGAAATACTGGATATCGGCATTTTCTGGCAAGCCCGCGATATCTATTTCGTAGAATCCAGCGGGACAACCATCGACGTATAGTACCCAAATCTCAGCTTTTCCTGAAGTTAGGATGCCTACGAGCTGACCATCAGGCAAATTGCGCCGGATGAACCAGTGGTGTGGCTTGCCAACCTCCTGATAGAGGTAACGGTAGAATGAAGGAGCCACGCCGTTTGTTTTCAATAGCAGAATTTTGTGCCCAGCCGGCAACGGCTCGCGATGCACTGGGCGGGCCTTCATCTCAAGTTCGGTGATATGGGCCGTGAGATAACGCGGCGTTGCCTTAGGTTTCATAGGTTCAATTGCACCAAGGACCACCGGCGTGTCGCCCGGCAGCCCCCACTCTGACCAGGAGCCATCGTAAAGCGCATGGTCCTTATGGCCGATGCTTTGCAAGGCTAGCGATATTACAGCCGCGGTAACGCCGGAGCCGCATGTGGTTACGACCTCGCGGTTAAGATCAATATGGTGGGCCCTAAATGCATCCTCTAGCGCGGAACTGTCTTTCAGGTGGCCATTTTCAATCAACACGTTGAACGGCAAAGAATATGCGCCCGGCATGTGGCCACCGCGCAAACCGGCACGAGGTTCAGGCATGATCGCCGCGAAGCGACCTGCTGAGCGGGCATCGGCAATTGTGGTGCGTCCGGCATCCACTAACGCCATCATTTCAGCGCGGGATTTTATTTTGGTGACGTCGAGTTTTGCCTTGAATTGCTTATTTTGTGGAACAATAATTTCGTTAGTCACCGGCAGTTTAGCACCTAGCCAAGCAGGAAACCCGCCGTCCAAAATGAAAACATGTTTCGCACCAAAAGTGCGGAATGTCCACCATACGCGGGCTGCGGAGAACAGGCCCGCGCCGTCATAGACCACGATTGTATCATCCGCACTTATGCCTAAGTCACTGGCAATATTGCTAAATTCCGCTTCACTTGGCAACATGTGCGGCAGGTTACTGGACTTATCGGAATTCACGTCAATGTCAAAAAACACAGTTCCGGGAATATGGGCGGCTGCATATTCGGCCTTGGCATCGCGCTTTTGATCCGGCAGGTACCAGGACGCATCAACGATTGAAACATCCGGATTGCCGAGGCGGGCGGCCAACCATTCTGGTGAAACGACAAACGGGCTCTTGGTTGGCATCATTGTCTCCTATTGGCCTTCCGGCATAGCGCCAAAGCGAATACGAAAGCGGCGGTTTTCGCGACCTTTCTTTTCGATTTTGGCAATATGAATTGAGCCAATTTCACCCGTGCGCAGCACATGAGTGCCGCCACATGGTTGGCTATCCACACTACCATTTTCGCCAATCACCACCAAACGTAGGCGGCCCATGCCGCGTGGCGGGCGGACGTTTTTTGATTTTACAATGCCGGGGTTTGTATCCAGCTCCGACTCTTCAATCCATTGTAGGGTAACCGGATGATTTTCGGCCACAAGTTTTTGTAGCGCCTCAGTCACAAATTCGCGGGTATAGGTCGGGTCCGGCAAATCGAAATCAACGCGGCTATCGTCCTCCGCAACCGCTGCACCAGTGATGGGAAAGGGGCAAACGACGGACAAAAGATGACAAGCCGTGTGCATCTGCATTAGCTTGAAACGACGCTCCCAGTTTAGTTCAAGGTGCACTGTTTCACCATTTTTGAGTAATGTTCCTGTTTCCGTTAGATGGATAATTTGTTCCTTAGTCTCGCCAGTAATGGTGCCAATGATTGGAATGACCAAACCATTTCCAAGTGTCATCGAACCGCTATCACCCGGCTGGCCGCCGGATGTGCCATAGAAAACTGTCTGATCTAGAATGATGCCACCGGCCTCAGTTATGCTGGTGACTTTGGCGTCGCAAGCGCGCTGATAAGCATCATTGCGGAACAGCAATGCCATTACGGGGCCTCGAATGGAACGGGAATTTCTCTTTTAGTTTCAAGCCATTGCGGCACGGGTAAGCCTTTGCCTTTCAAAAATTCCGGGTTGAACAGCTTGGACTGGTAGCGCGTTCCGCTATCACAAAGGATGGTCACAATTGTATGGCCAGGGCCTAAATCACGAGCCAAACGGATTGCGCCAGCGATGTTAACGCCGGAAGATCCCCCGAGGCAAAGCCCTTCATTTTCAACAAGATCAAACACAATTGGCAACGCTTCAGCATCGGAAATTTGATAAGAAAAGTCCGGCGTGAAGCCTTCAAGATTGGCAGTAATACGGCCCTGCCCGATGCCCTCGGTGATGGACGAGCCTGTCATCTTTAGCTCGCCGCTAGTGTAGAAGCTATAAAGTGCGGCACCATCGGGATCAGCGAGACCGATTTTGATATTATTGTTGTGCGCCTTCAAGCCATAGGCCGTTCCCGCAAGCGTGCCGCCAGTGCCAACGGCGCAGATGAAGCCATCCACTTTGCCATTTGTTTGCGCCCAAATTTCATGTGCTGTAGTTGCTGCGTGGCCCTCGCGGTTGGCAATATTGTCGAACTGATTGGCCCAAATGGCACCATTTGGTTCAGTTTTTGCCAGTTGCGCGGCCAAACGGCCGGATAACTTCACGTAATTGTTGGGATTTTTGTAGGGAACCGCCGGAACTTCAATTAGCTCGGCACCCATCAGACGCAGTGCGTCTTTCTTTTCTTGCGCTTGGGTATCGGGAATCACGATGACAGTGCGGTAGCCCAGCGCCTTGGCGACCAGCGTCAGGCCGATGCCGGTATTGCCCGCCGTTCCCTCAACAATCACGCCACCGGGGCGCAAAAGGCCGCGTTTTTCGGCATCGCGTATTATAAACAGGCCGGCGCGATCCTTTACGGACTGGCCCGGGTTCATGAATTCGGCTTTGCCAAGAATTTCACAGCCAGTGATTTCTGACGCTTTTTTGAGGCGGATGAGTGGTGTGTTGCCGATCACATCGATAACGGAGGACATTAGAATTTTCCTTTAGTAACATTGTTTTAAGGGTAGAAAGCTGCGTGCATCGGCGCAAGGTGTAAGGGTCTCAAGTTCTTGCAATATAGAGATTTTTTTCCACTTACCTGCACATTTTAAGCGAAATAAACTCGCTGTGCGCAAATCCACAAAGAATATTCCAGCGTAATGCGATATAGAGAAGAAAAGTGGTTTGGAACAAATATGCATTCAGCTGAAATTGAATCTTTAGATGGACTGTTTTCTCGCTATGTAGCGGGCGCTCTTCCAGAACCTGCACGGGTGTTAGTTGCGGCTCATTTGTCAATTAAACCTGAGCAAAATCATATAGTTAGCGCATTGGAAGACATGGCTGGAGACGCACTGAGTGAGTTGGTGCCTGAAGAAATTGATAATAGCGAGGCTAAATTGGCAGCTATTTTTGCCGCGCCGAAACTAGCCGAAAAGCAGGTAAAATATTGCGAATCTGGAGTTTTGCCGCAGGATTTGCGTGATTTTGTGGGATTTGATATCGAAAACATACCTTGGCGCACCAAAATGCCGGGCTATCGCGAGTTCTCTCTTGGTGAAATTGATGGCTGCGAAGCGAAGATGTTGTGGATCAAAGCGGGGCGCAAAATGCCTGCCCACACACATGAGGGAAGCGAGATAACCCTCGTAATTGATGGGGCTTTTTCGGATTCGGCGGGACGCTATGGTAGGGGTGATATATCATTGGCAGACCATGATGTGGACCATAGTCCTGTGGCTGAAGAGGGTCTGCCATGCATTTGCTTTGAGGTAACTGATGCGCCTTTGCGGCTCACAGGGTCATATCGTCAGTTTTTCAGCGATTTTATCGGGCGATGAGTTTGTATCGCGCCGCGCCACAGGATGGGGTTGCTTGGATTACCGGCGGCTCGACCGGCATAGGTCGCGCGCTGGCGATAGAACTGGTGCGGCGTGGCTGGCGCGTGGCAGTTTCGGCGCGGAAGATTGAAGCCTTTGATTCTAAAAAGGAAAATGTTCAAGATCTCGAGAAAAAAATCAGCATCTATCCTTGCGATGTAACAGATGCTGGCTCAGTTTCCAAAACAGTGGCGGATATCACAAGAGACTTGGGGCCAATTGTTTTGGCGGTTTTTAATGCCGGAAATTATATTCCCATCGAAGGAAATAAGCTTGAAATTGCTGATTTCTCAAAAACGTTTGATGTCAATTTCATGGGCGTTATCAATGGGTTAGTGCCTGTTGTGGAGCATATGAAGTCGACAGGGCGCGGGCAGATTGCTATCACCGGGTCGGTGACTTCGTACGGCGGGCTGCCAACTGCGGCGGCTTATGGCGCGTCTAAGGCGGCACTGAACTCGATGGCGCAAAGCCTTAAATTTGACTTTGACCGCATGAACATTCGAATTCAGATAATAAATCCGGGGTTTGTGGTGTCCGAACTGACCAAAAAGAACGATTTTGCCATGCCAACCCTGATGAACACACAAGATGCGGTGCTGCGCATTGTCAAAGGCCTGGAATCAGGCGGATTTGAAATTACGTTTCCGAAGCGTCTTTCCCTGATTTTGAAGATTGTAAACCGCCTGCCATTTGCGCTCTATTTTTGGCTGGTGGCGAAGGCGACGAGCGCCGATAAACCGCTCGAATAGCGCTCAGTGAACGCACGGGAATCGCCCGAAGAGCGTACGGAAGCGGTACGCCAGATGCACAGAAGTCGTGCGCCGCGCGCGCGAAGGGCGTCTGGAAGACGATTGCATTACAAATCAAGCTGTCTTACCATTACGTCAATAAAATTTGGGGGATGGAGCGTTGCGTAAATTGATTTATGGCTTGCTAATTTTGGGCGTGTCCATCACGCTGGCTTTCGCCTTCGGCCCGCGTGTCGCGGCAGAGACGAAAATCACATTTGATCCGAACGCCATCGGAACGGACCCAGGCGCCTATTTGGCAAAAAGTGAGGCGGCGGTCACTGGCATACGTGATGGTATGCAGAAGGAAATCGTCTGGGCCTTCCCTGCCTCCAAAGCCAAGACGCCGATCGCGCTTGTCTATATTCACGGCTTCTCCGCGACCAAGGGCGAGGTGCGACCCGTGCCGGATTTGGTTGCTAAGGCGCTTGGGGCAAACCTGTTTCTCACCCGCCTTCACGGCCATGGTCAGGATGGCGCGGCGATGGCGACATCATCCGTAAATGATTGGGCGAACGACATGGCTGAGGCATTGGCAATAGGTCATACGTTGGGTGAGAAGGTGATCGTTATGAGCGCCTCTATGGGTGGCGGCCTAACCACTTGGGCAGCTAATGACCCTGCCCTTTCCAAACAGATAGACGCAGCCGTTTTCATCTCGCCAAATTATGGCGTGCAGGCGTCCGGCGCGTTTTTGTTGACAGCACCTTTTGGCGAACAGCTGGCAAATATGATCGTTGGCAAAGAGCGTAGTTTTGTTCCTGAGAATGCACTACACGCGAAATTCTGGACGCCAACCTATCCCACTAAATCCGTACTACCCATGGCGGCGCTGACGAAGCTGGCGGCCACAGTGCCAGTCGAACAAATCAAGCAGCCAGCTCTGTTTATTTATTCTGAGACCGACAAGGTGGTTCAACCCGCCTTGATCAAAGCGATGGCAGCGCGCTGGGGCGGGCCCCACGAGGTTCATGCGCTGGCAAAAAATGACGATCCCTATAGTCATGTGATAGCGGGCGATGCGCTTTCGCCCTCGACCACGGGGGAAGTGGTGGAATTGATTTTGAGCTGGACTAAAGGGCTAAATCTTTAGGTCTCCGCATGCTTCACCATTGAATTCGAGCTTTGCGGCCAGAGTTCGGTTACCATCGGCGGTACCGCCCTAATAACTCACTGTGGCGAACTTTGCCTTGGCATCTCTTTTGCGAATGCAAATGTCGCCAGCGACAGAATCAGCATCGCTGCATAGGCGATAAACATCATTGCATAGGCCGATTGTGCGGAGCTGGCTTTGGCGGCATCTAGTAGCCCTCCCCCTGCGATCTGCATCATGCCGACGCCGATGATGGCAAAAAAGTTCATCAGCGCTACGCCGCGCCCTGCCAAGTGTTCGGGCATGAGGCCGCGCGCGTGGGACATTTGCAGGCCGTAGGTCAGGCCAAAACCACCAATAACAGCAAAGAGAATGGCGGGGGCCAGCGTTGTTGAAAATGGCAGAAATGCCAGCGCCGCAAGCGCGCACAGTTGAACCATGTTACCGCCAAGGATGACAGTTTTCACGGAGCCAAACAGCTGGGAAGCTATGCCATAGAGAAAACTGCCCGCTGCCATGCTGAGTGCCATGAAGAACGTGATGTTGCCGATTGTGGCGGGCGTGGCGCTAAAAAGATCTTGCAAATAGGGTCCGGCCCACAGGCCGCGAATGCCTGCGGGCGGCATATAAGCAATTAGCATGAGCGGAATGAGCGGCCAGAGAACGCGCAGTTTTAGCAATTCGAGATAACCCGAATAGCCTGAGCTTGAGGTTTTTGGTGCGATCGCATCGCGCTTGACCAAAGCCAAAATGGCCAACCCGATGATGACAGAGGTGACTGATAGACCCGCCATAACCATGCGCCAACCGAAGTGGCCGACGGCAAACGCCAGCGGCGCGGTGCCTGCGATATTGCCAACCGTGCCGAAAGCAACCAGCCAAGATGAGAACACGGCAAAGCGCTGGGCGGAGTTTTCGCGGGCAAACAGAAAATACGACGCCATCAGAACCGGCGAGCAGCCAATGCCGAGCAGGCCCATGGCGGCGACAACCGCCGTGCCGCTTTGCGCAAGCGAGAATAATAGCGCGCCACCACCGGCAAAAATCGGGAAAATAACACCCGCAGTGAGTCGCGGGCCGCGCTGGTCCAACATCGAACCCACGGTGAATTGCGCCAGCGCAAAGGTGATAAAGAAAACGCCCGAGGCAAGCCCGAGCGTTGATTTTGTCATGCCAAGCTCTGCGCCGAGTAGCGGCGTGAGCACGGCAAGAAAGGCCCTGAAGAACTGGGACATGACATAGGATAGCGCAAGAACGGCATATCCTGCCATGAAATCAATTCCTTAGAGGTATATCTTAACTAAGCAGCGCGGTTCGGGCGGAAGCGGCGCTTCTTCTTTGCCGGTGCGTTTGCATCTGCGCCAGCGGCCTTTGTCGGGGCAAACGCCGGGTGCAATCTCACCGGATCGACATCACCTTCGTTGCGGCGGCGGTTTTGGCCACCGTTTGCAGGTTTTGCGCCAGCTGGCTTGCTGCTATCGTTACGCGGTGCACCGTTGGTGCGGGCCGGACGGCTGTTTGGACGTGCACCACGTGGGTGGCGATGGGGGCTGGCAGGACGCTCGGCATCATTATCAACCGAGTTGGAGCGGGGTTTGACCACGAATTGTGGCTTAACGCCTTCCGGCAACTTGTGACGGATCAGACGCTCAACGGCGCGTAGCTTATCGGCCTCATCCGGCGCAAGCAGCGTGATCGCAATGCCATCCGCGCCATTACGGGCGGTGCGGCCGATGCGGTGAACGTAGCTGTCTGTATCATCCGGCAGTTCAAAGTTAATCACATGCGTGATGTTTTGAACGTCGATACCGCGTGCGGCAATATCAGTTGCCACGAGAATCTTGTTCGCGCCGCTCTTGAAATCATTCAAGGCTTTCTGGCGGGCGTTTTGCGACTTGTTGCCATGGATGGCAGCAACATTGAAGCCATCATGCTCCAGATGGCGGACAACCGCATCCGCGCCGTGCTTGGTGCGGGTGAAGACGATGACGCGTTCCATTTCAGGCTGATTGAGCAGCGCTGACAGGCAGGCACGCTTTTCGCCCTTGCCAGTGTGGATGACGCTTTCGGAAATTTTGGCAACAGTGGTGGCTGGCTTATCGACCTCGATGCGCACTGGATTTTTCATCAAGCTCTTAGCGAGGTTTTCGATTTCATCCGGCATGGTGGCCGAGAAAAGCGCGGTGCGGCGATACTGGTTGGTTTGCGCTGCGATTTTGCGCACATCATTGATGAAGCCCATATCGAGCATACGGTCGGCCTCATCCAGGACCAAAAACTTGGTGTTAGCCAGCTTAACCGCGCCCTCTTTCATCAAATCAGACAGGCGGCCCGGCGTGGCGATAAGAAAATCAACGCCCGGCAGCATCTTCTTAATCTGCGCAAAACGCGGCATACCGCCGAGCACAAGCGCGGTGGACAAATGCGTGTTCTTGGAAAACTGGCGGATGCATTCTTCAATCTGCACGGCCAATTCGCGCGTTGGCACGAGGATGAGCGCACGGGCGCAATTATGCTGGCGCTTATCGCCCATGGTCATAATTTCGCGGATGATCGGCAGCACGAAAGCGGCAGTCTTGCCAGAGCCTGTCTGGGCAACGCCCAAAACATCACGGCCTTCGATTTGCGGCGGTATCGCCTTCATCTGGATTGGCGTTGGTGTGGTGAAGCCTTCGGCTTCCAGCGTGGTCAAAATCTGGCCGGAAATGCCGAGAGCGGCAAAACCGTTGGTGGTGGTAATATCAGTCAAAATAGTCAACTTTCAGCGCAAAATAGCGCAAGGCGCAGCACTGCTAAATTGCGCGCTGCAATGGTTCAAACGGTGAGACTTTGTTTCGTCGCTTTGTTCTTAACCGCCGCGCAAAGCGCTTGGCTGGAAAAAGCTCCAGGTCTCGGGTGATCCGCACAATAAGACGTGAGACGCCCTAGAGGTGCGGTTCGCACCTGACCGTCAATTCGGAAAGGAGCGGGGTTGGCGCGGAAACAGAAAAGGCCCGAAATAGTTGAGGGGCCCGAACATCGCGTTGGCGGCTCTATGCGCTATTTTTTGGTGCATTGCAACACCGCAGTTTATTATACGCTTTTCGGCTGCTGCATTTTGAGTGACATATAGACCAGCACTGCGCCAATGGCCGCAAACGCGGCGGAGGCCAGATAGGCCTTGGTGCCATAAATGCCCGCTAAATACCCAAAGCCGGAGATGGCGACTATCGCCGTTACCTGCTGCAAAATGACGAAAAAGCTCTGTGCTTCGGCAGCGATGTCTTCGCTGGTCCAATTGGTAATGAAATTCATGCAGCCCAAAAAGCCGAGCGCAAACGTGATGGAATGCAGCGTTTGCAGCGCGAACAAGAGCGGCACGCTCGGCGAAAACGCCATCGCCACCCAGCGCAGAACGGAGACGATGCAGGAAGCCAAAATGAGCTTACGGGCGGAATATTTGCCTTGGAAGCGCTTGAAGGCGAAGAGCATAACGGCTTCTGACAATGCGCCAACGGCAATCAAAATACCGATGATATTGGTGGGAATGCCCTCTTTTTGCCAGAGCAGGCTTTGGAAACCATTGAGCACCAAATGCGTGGCGAACACCATTGACCAGCCGAACAGCGGCAGCAGAAACCACGGCTTCATGACATGCAGCAAGTGCGTTGCGCCTTCGGACTGTGTTTGCTCGTCCTTAGCGGCGCGCAGTTTTGGCAGGGCCATTGAGGCAAGGCCGCGCAGGACGGCGAGGCCGACAAACAGCGGCAAGAAAAAATCCTTGCCAAACCAAGTGACAAGATAGCCGGTGGCAAATAGCGCCAGCATAAAGCCAATCGTGCCCCACGCGCGCACTGCGCCGAAATCCGAGCCACGGCGGCGCGTCATACGCATGGCGGCGGCATCGGCCACGGGGACTATCGCTGCCTGCGCGATGGTGGCCAGCGACCAGAACAGTAAAATGCCCCAAAAATCCGTGACGTAAAATAGGCCGAATGGGAAGATTGCCGAGAGCAATGCGCCCAAGGTGATGACCTGTTTCCAGTCGCTAGCCTTATCCGCCAAACGGCCAACGAACAGGTTGATGCACAAAAGCACAGCGATAGGGACGGAATTGAGAAGGCCGATTTCGTCGGTGTTTAGGCCCTTGGAGGCAAACCAGATTCCCGCAAACACAGTCGCCGCGCCGCCCG
>JANPBE010000199.1:0-4569 GCA_031430295.1 Phyllobacterium sp. | reverse complement strand
CATTTCTGTGACTATGTACAATTTGTTAGAGCCAAGCAGCACCGTCTCAGTCCAAGGAAACCAAGTGCGAGGCATATCAATGACGACGTTATCAAAATAAGCTGACACAAGGTCCAGCATTCTAACCACGACTTCGGCGTTGAACGAACGCATTTCAGTTGGTTGAACGGGCGCTGCCAATACGCAGAGGCCGCTTTCATGCTTTGAAAGCATGACATCCAATAGATGGCGGTCCAGACGCTCAGGTTGATTTTCAACTTCGGTCAAATCAAAGCGAGGCTCAAGATCAAGATATTCTGCGCAAACGCCCTGCTGGAAATTCAAATCAACGATGCAAGTGGTTGACGCGCGTGAGCTGGAATTATGCAATAGAAACGCTGTTTCAATCGCCATTGTGGTGGAACCAACACCGCCTGCGGCAGGCATAAATGTATAAATCTGCGCCTCTGGAGACTCGCTTTTTTCCGGTCCACGCAGCGCTCTGATGCATGAGCGAACAAGGTCAGCCGTAGAGATTGGTTTCACCAAAAAGTCAGCCACCTGCATCTGCACAATCATGCGCACAGCGGCGGCGTCAAATTCTTGCGTAACAACCACCACAGGAACACGGCCATCCAACCTGCGCATAATACGTTGCAGGGACTCCAGTTCTTCCATCTTGCGGGTATCGAGGTCGACTACCGCAACCGCGCATTCAAGCTCTTGTAGCTCGCCGCGCAGCTCAGAAACATTCTTGGCGATAACTTTAAGCTCGATCTTATCCGATGCCGCAAACGCTGTGCGTGTTTCTTGCACGAATGCGCTATCGGCAGACACAATCGCAATTCGCTTTGATGAAGGGTCCGACATTATGAAATTCCCAGGGTTGAATAGTGCCGATTAAGGCTTGGTGACTGGTGCAGAGGCAGCCGCATCTGGCTCAGGGGCTCTCCCTCGTTCGGCGGGAATTAGTAATCGCGTATCTTCAACACCTTGCGGCCACGGATCAATCACTTGGAGAGCCGTGTTTCGGGCAATTGCATCGCCGGCACCCATTGTTAGGCCTTCGGTACGGTAAAAATCCTGTTTAGCGCAGCCAGCCAACACCAGTATAGCTGTCAGCAAAGGGAGCTTAATAGTGCTTAGAATTGTCTTCTTGCCGGTCATTTTCATCACCTCCTAGTTCGCGCCATCAAGGTCAAGGAAGTGCCCTGCCCCGGCAACCGCGCCCATTTTCGCAGCACCACTTTTAGAACGGTTGATATCCGAGACCTTCACCTCATCAATATTGGCACCGAAAAGATCAGCGTTACTCGGCGCCAACGTTCCGTCCGTGGGAAGCGCAATACGCTTGGAAGGATCAATCGGACGGACCAGATGCGGCGTCACGATAATGACGAGATCTGTCTCACGGCGTTGATATTTTTTGCTCGAAAAGAGAGAACCAATCACTGGCGCAGCACCAATCCCAGGCGTACGCTCAATGTTCACATCATTAAACGTCTGCAAGAGGCCAGCAATCATAAAGCTCTGACCGTCTTTAAGATCAACAGACGTTTGTGCCCGTCTAACAATAAAGCCGGGAACTGAGATAGTGCCGATGTTGTACGAATTCGTCAGGTCAACTGCCGAAACTTCAGGCGTGATATCAAGACTAATGAGACCATCGGCCAATACGGTTGGCGTGAACTCGAGGCTCATGCCATATTTCTTATATTCAATCGTCGTCACGCCATTTGATTGGCTAACTGGAATTGGGAACTCGCCACCAGCAAGAAAGCTGGCTTTTTGGCCAGAACGCGATACCAAGTTTGGCTCGGCCAGACGACGCGCTAAACCACGCTCTTCAAGCGCTTTAATGCTCATATCAACCGAAAACCCGGCACCTAACAATCTGCCGACAATCTGTCCGGTGGTTGCCTGTGGCATATCGGTTGGCGTTAGTAACGCTTTCAAACCACCAACGCCCTGAGCAACATTAGCGCCAGCCTTAACACCTAGCTCGATAACACTCTGACGGTTCACTTCAACAAAGCGCACATCAAGCTGAACTTGTTGAGAAGACGTCACATTCACGCTGTCGATAACGTCATTACCCTCCGTATACTGCTTGGCAATTTTCTTGGCCTTGTCAGCGGCAACTTGGTCTTTGGCAGCGCCGGACAATACCACCTGCCCGTTCGCAGTTGTCGCCTTGATGCTGGAATTAGGCAAATTCTGCAGCAGAACATTGTTCAATTGCTGAGTATCGTACGTCACCTCTACATCAAAGGAGCCAACAAGTTTTTTGTTTTCGTCAAACAGCGCAATGCCAGTGGTGCCAAGCTTGTGGCCGAGAACATAGAAGGACTGACCGGTAAGAGGCGTAACGTTGGCTATCTCGGGGTCGCCAACAACAATTTCAAAAAATTGCTTGTCAACATGGACAGTCTTCGGCTTACCCTTCGCAATCTTTATGGATTTCGACATTGTTCCAGCCGAAACATTAATCACACCGTCATCCGCAAACGACTTCGTAGTAAACCCGACAGGTGCGATCAACAGCGCTGCAATCAGCCCTGCAACAATGCCCTTATTCATTCCCCGACCTAGCATTTTCATGCCCCTTTTGCCCAAGATTTGCCGCGTGAAACCGCGATCAATTGTTACCGGTTACCGGCTTAATTTTGCTGCCGTTTTCATCCATTACAGAATAGGTCTCTGGAACATGCCCACGAGTTACGATCATCGAACGAAATTTTGGTCCTTCACTCTCAAGTGACAATATGGAAGGCGTAGCAATCTGCGTGGCTACTTGCTTCGATTTTTCACCGCTCAAGTCTGACGCTGAAATCGAAGCTTCTGACGCGTTTGCCTCATCACCCGCAGAGCGAAGCAGCAGATAAAGCGTACCCAATTGTTGAGCCAAGGCCACCTTCTGCGCGTCTTCACTTGAAACCTGCACCGTCACAGCCTTGGCGACTGTTGCCGCCACTGCGGACTGGTCAGCACTTTGATCGGATGTAAGCACTTTGACGTTTTGCAAAATAACTTCGGAAGCCAGCTCCGATGTCGGCTGCGGCAATGCCGCCGTTAGGCCTTCATTTTGCAGAGGTGTCGCAAGTCCGATTTTCTGACGGGTCAAAATAACGTCCACTCGGTCTCCCGGCGTAACAAAACCGGCAACACCCGTAATATCATCAACGCGGATCGTGACTGCCCGTTGTCCAGGCTCCAGCATATTGGACAGCGAAGCACGGCCGTCTTTGCCAGACAGCTTGGTCAAAATAATTGGCTCATTGGTTGATATGGCCGACAAAACAATACGTTTTGCGCCCTTGGTAATCTGGTCGAGCGATGTGATAGCACCCTCAGGCAATGCGTTAGATGGCCACTCGATTTCCTGAAGGAGATCAGCGGTGACTTCAGTGCCATATTTAAGTGGCGATTTGGCAACAATGATTTTTGTAGTGGTAATTTCAGGTTTGGCGGCTTCTTTACTAGGCTCTGCCGTCGCGGTGCTTGCGTTGGCTTGGCTCTTAACCCATTTGTCAGCTGCAAATATGGAAAGTCCGCCGAAAACAACGGCCAAACCAATCATTGGTACTAATTTACCCTTCACAACCTGCCCCAATTCATTCGTATTTGTCTTCTTACGGGACACAATCGCCTACAATCCTCAACACTTAGGTAAAATTTCCACTAGGATTTTAGATTTGAAATTGATGGTTACTAATTCCTTTCCAATTCATCACTGGATGAGCGGCGCTTTTAGTCGAAAGAATTTGCAATCCATGGCAATCTCACAAACTGATTCGATTGCGTGGTATTCCAGAAACTGAGGCGTTAATGACCGATTCTACCGATTTGTTTGGCGATATGCCCGCGCAGGCCACAAAGCCGCATGTGCAGGCGCCCGAAAGACAATCAGCGCCAGCCGCCACACCGCGTGTCAAACCTGTGGCTTCAGAAGATAGCTATTCGGCAGCAGATATCATCGTACTCGAAGGCCTCGAACCTGTGCGAATGCGCCCTGGCATGTATATCGGCGGCACAGATGAAAAAGCGCTGCATCACCTCTTCGCCGAAGTGATAGATAACTCCATGGACGAGGCCGTTGCCGGTCACGCTACCTTCATCGAAGTTGAGCTTGATGGACAAGGCTTTTTGAGCGTGACAGACAATGGTCGCGGCATTCCGGTTGATCCGCATCCAAAATACAAAGACAAATCAGCGCTCGAAGTCATTATGACCACGCTGCATTCAGGTGGCAAGTTTGACTCCAAAGTTTATGAAACATCCGGCGGCCTCCACGGCGTGGGTGTTTCTGTGGTCAATGCGCTTTCCGATGTCTTGGAAGTCGAAGTAGCACGAAACCGCAAGCTCTATCGCCAAACATTTGCTCGCGGCATATGCCAAGGCCCGATTGTCGAGCTTGGTGATGTGCATAACCGTCGCGGCACCAAAATCCGGTTCCATCCTGATGAACAAATATTCGGCAAGGGCGCGAAGTTTGACCCTGCTCGCCTGTACCGTATGGCGAGATCAAAGGCCTATCTGTTCGGTGGCGTTGAAATACGATGGACCTGCGCACCCTCACTGTTGACCACA